>NZ_JBFHFD010000238.1:0-11985 GCF_041583735.1 Novipirellula sp. | reverse complement strand
TGACGATCGTCGCCAGTTCGCCTACCAAACCATTGAACTCCTTGAATCTCGCCTCGAACTACGATCGGACGGCTAACCATGCTGCGTGCTCGCAGCGGCGGCGAGCACCGTGATTCGTCGTCAACCCACACTGAATTCCACCGCCGGCGATGCCTTCCGTGCCGCTATCCAATTGAACCTTGTGATTGGTGATGAAGCATGGCGACGAGAGGCATTTGATCATGCTAATCACGCCGAGACGATGATGGAAAGCCATCATCCGGGCTGAACCTTACCCAAGGGTTGATGCGATATGTTACCCCCAACCCAATCACACCCCCAACTCATTTCACACGTTCTGTTTCTGACGCCAACCGAGATTGTTGTCATGCTATGGTTGATCGGGATCTTACTTGTCACGATTGTTTTGACCGCATGGTGGTTCAACTCAGCGAGCACTCCATCCGCAGACCAATGGACGCCCATTTCGGAAGACGAGTTCATCCGCCGCTGCTCGCCTGGGGTCAATCGCGAACGTGCCCTGAAAGTGCGCCGGATCATTGCGGAACAACTGGGCGTCGATTACGACAGGATCTACCCTGAGCAACGATTTGTTGAAGACCTTGGCTGTGACTAACTGACGCCAAGCTAGACTCGCGCTGTCAAAGAAGCACCTGAATCGAGCCAGCGGCCCAGTTAACACTGGTTCCCCACTGGCATGATCACAACGGAGAAATCGCTATCCTGATTTGGTGCGACGAGAAACACACGAGCCCACCGATCACGCGAATATTCATTATCTTGTTTCCAGCACCATCCTCGGCGATCACGGTAGCCAGTCCGGAGCGACGGTTGCGGATTGCTGACACACGCGCCGCACCGGACTGTCGGTGATTTTCGTTCGGCTGTCGCTTTTGACGATAGGTAGACAGAAACACTGGTGCTGCAGAAAAAAGAGCCAGGGTTGACGATTCGCGATTGGGCAGATCGCGCACGATCGTTGCCTGGTCTCGACGTCTCAGGTATCTTGTCGTTGCGGCAGAGCGATTTGATGGACGAAATTTCAGCTGATTGAGTGAAACGCAAGGCCCGAAGGATGAGAACGTGCGACGGCAACGTTTTGCGTCTTCATGTCTTCTTGAAAGTCACATCATGGATCGCCGCCCAGTGACCACCAGCGTCACGTAACGTACTAATAGTGAACCGATTCAGGGACAATCCCGTTCATGACAATCCGAATTCTTCTCTCGTTAGCTCTGACGGCGATGGCATTCATCGGTGCAGTCGACGCACAAACATCCTCGGAGTCACTTCGGACGTGGACGAGTGACGATGGGGCATTTACCGTTGAGGCCGAATTCGTCGACCTACGCCGAAGCACGATCCGTCTCCGCAAAGCGGACGGCAATACGATCACCGTACCGTTAACGAAACTCAGTGAGTCCGACCGTCAATTCGTGCGGGAACGACAAAGCGAAACGCGGAAGGACCGCGTCCAAAAGCGTGATCACCGTCAGCCTACGCAAAACACCTCGCTTCTTGCGCGCCATAATGTTGCTTCACTCAACGCATTGCTGGAACCGGTGCGACAAAAACACGGGGTCCCCGCGCTGGCGGCGGCCGTTGTTCAGGGCAATCAGCTAATCGCAGTCGGTGCTGTTGGTTTGCGTCAGATGGATTCCGACGAGCCGGTAACCATCGATGACAAATTTCATCACGGATCAATTTCAAAGCCGATGACGTCAATGCTAATTGGCATGCTGGTGGACCGAGGAAAACTCCGCTGGAACACCACCGTAGCCCAAGCGTTTCCCGATGTGCTCGATCGAATTCGGCCCGAATACGCCAACGTAACGCTAGAGCACTTCTTGCTGCATCGATCCGGATTGCCGAGCGATCGACGACAATCCCCCGAACTCAATGCGGCGATTAGTGGGCTAAGAGGAGACATCTTGGAGCAGCGAAAGAAGATGGTGGAAATCGTGCTTCAACAACCGCCGGTCGCGTCGATGGGTGAGAAGCATGTCTACGCCAATTTTGGATATTGTGTCGCCGCTGCGATGGCAGAGGCAGCGACTGGCGAATCGTGGGAAGACATGATGAACGAGATGCTGTTTGCACCGCTAAAAATGGAGACAGCGGGGTTCGGACCGCCTTCGGATCCCGACAAGATCGATCAGCCGCGTGGGCATATTGGATTGGGCGTGGAGATGACGCCAGCCCGTCCCACAGCCGACAACGCACCCTGCATGGGACCGTCCAGCCGAGTGCATTGCAGCGTGATCGATCTGGCGGTATTTGGACATTTGCATCTGCAGTACAGTCCAGCCACCTCCAAACTTTTGTCACGCCCAACCTTTGTCCGATTGCATACAGACCCACTAAAGCAAAACTACGGACTTGGATGGACGATCAGTCATCCCGACTGGGTTCCTGGCGAGCTTCATTGGCATACAGGGACCAATGGCATGAACTATTCCGGACTCTACGTCGTCCCAGCACGCAACATGGTCGTGGTGGTTTCGACGAACGCTAAGTCGGGTGAGGCGTGTACCGAAGTACGGGATCTGATTCTTCGCCAATGACACGCAACGAAACTCAAACAACGTCGTCCTCTGTCGGTGCTGGCCAAACGCAAATAAAATTCTATGTCGCACCAATCTTTCTATCCACGCTTTTGGTGTGAGCGAGCGTGCTCGCTGGAAAAATTGCGGCTTCAGAACCTGCGGAGCGTTTCGGTGAACGCCCAGAGGAAGAGTAGACAGAAAAGGGCGGTCCATGGACTCATGTCTGCGGCTATTCATCTCGTCGCGTCGCGACTGCTGGACGGGCCCCGATGCTTGCGAATGACGCAACGCGCTGCCGCCGCTTTTGCGGCTTTCGTGCGTTGCATATTTGCGTTCATTGGCGTGATTCGTGGGCAAATGATCACCGCGATTTTGGCCGTAAAGCTGGTGTTTCGCTCGGACACAGGGCCTCGTGACCTCCCAGGGACGAGACAAACTTTCGCGGCACCTCCTGCCGTCGCTTCGAGACTCCGTACGATGGGGGGCATCTATCCACGGACTCTCGTCCCGTGAACGTTGCATTTTGTCGCGTTGCGACTGGGGAGCGGGATGAGGCGATTCACGAGGATGAATGCAGTACGGACAGTGCCGTTTTACTTGTCTTTGAATCTTTCTGTCGCACCAATCTTTCTGTCGCACCAATCTTTCTGTCCTCTCATGCGGTGTGAGCGAGCTTGTACGCTGTAGCGGGACGGACTCAGAGTCTGCGGATCGATGCGGAATGCGGTCGGACGATGGCTCGACAGAAAGACTGATGCGACAGAAAAATGGAAACGTCGGGGTGTTCAGTGCCATCATCCATCTGTCTTCATTTTTTTGCCAACCATGTTTTTGCCTGTGTTTGATCATTAGCGAAGCCAGCGTCCAACTGCACGCGTGGTCGTTGAGCCACGTCGTCAATTGGTCAGTGCGATGTTCATTCGCGATGTTTGGAGCGACTGGCGGGCAAAGTTTAAAAATGTATTCGCCTCCAGTCAGGCGAATTTCCACGAATCTTAGTGCTTATGCCGCGAACGTGATCGCGGCTGAACAGTGGAAGTGATGCCAGCTAAGAGATGTCGGATGGGGGGCGCATGCGTCTGCGGTGCCCTTTGCCATTCAAATAGGTATTTCGGCTTTTGGGTTGATCCAATTCGGAATCGGTTCCATTTCGTTAGCTGCGATCGCATCCCACATCGCTCATACGGACGCCAATCCGTCGCGGTATCAATTTTTGATTGCTTCCATGTTCATGTCGAGCTTTTCGATTCTTGCAATTGTCAAATCGGCGGTTGTTTGTCGCCACGCTCGTCAATCGATAACGACACTCGAAATTTTTTAGTTCAATGCCGTCTCATTGCTTGCTACCACTCGCCTCATCGGCATGGTCCTTGCATCGTTCGTAGCCGGCTAACACAATCAAGCGGGGCAACATCCCGTACATTGAGCCTGGCAGGCGAGGTTTTCCGAATCGATACATCATCCCTCCGTTCCTGGTGATGGCAATCCGTTATCCGGCCGAGAGCTGCGTGTCCCAATAGGTTTTGAATCGTGCCCGTGGTACCGTGGCGCCGCGTCCTGTTAGTGAAGCGAATTCGGATGCAGCCAATTCACAAGCGAAGGAACTGATTGATGACGCTCCCAGCACCGACTGTAGTGTACCGAACCAGGGTCTATCAGGACGCAGAATCGGTCACGACGTATCTTCGACAATCAGGAATCAATGCTCGACTCGTTTCACCCCGGGAAGTTGGTCACATGGGCGAGGGGCCAGTCTTTGATGTACTACACGATGTCCTAGCCGCTGACTGCAAACCAGACGACGTGCTACGTCTGCTAGAACAGTGGCGTGGGGGAATTGAGGGCACACGTAAACATGAAGTGCCATTTTGCTATTTCTGTGGCGAGACGCTAGGATCAACGACAGTGACTTGCCCCTTGTGCGGTAATTCCCTGGATGCGGACGGTACCAAACCGCTACACGGCGACGGATAACCCTTCCGATCGATGTGAGCGGCGAAGTTTCGTTTCTCGACCATTGAACATTCCTCGTCGCTGCCCCTCTGCTTGGCCAGATATCATGACCAGATTCGCATCCATCCTCATCACACTGATGTTCGTAGGGTTTGCATACGGACAAACGCCCCCACTGGACTGTCGACCTTTTGGTTGAGCGACACGGAACCCGCGACCGCGGACATGTACGATCCACTGCTGCTGATGACCGCATTCCTTTGGAGAAGCTTTCGACCGTTGCGGCCCTGCAAGACGAGTTTGAAGGGCTGCCTGACGTGCAGAAAAAACGACCTTACGTCCTTGATCTGCCTGCGATGTTTCTTGAAACACACAAACGAGACTCAATTTGGAATGCGGACGGAAGGCCGATCAAGCCTTTTGTCGGCAAGTTTGCCGCGAACAACAAAACAGAAATGATTGCATACGGTCGGCGTTATCGAATCACTCCCACTGCAAACGCTGACGTGCTCCGACTCTTGAGCAACCCGACGGGAACCCTACCGCTGCATCGACTACACTCCTCCATTGGCGGTGCGGAACGTACGGTTCATGCATTACGATTGCTGCTTGTCGAACAGGCTGAACACCAAGGCGACGACGGCAGCACGAAGCGGTGAACGGGCGAGTGGAAGACATGGAGTGAGGAGTTAGGAGAGCTCGGCGGGGGCCTTGGTGCAGGCTGCGCCGGTGTGTTCGCACCTACCAAGCAATAACGGATGTAGAACAGAAAGATTGTTGCGTCAAGAAAATTGGAACGGCGAACAAGTGAGTCCTCCTATTCTTTTGCCTTTAACTTTTTGTCAACCATGTTTTTGCCTGTAACTGGTCGCCAATTCGCCCCTCCGTTGAACAGTGCGTCGATCGCTGTCGCCGCTACCGCGGCTACGGCGGTGTTGCCGTTTCTGAAACCCCATGCTTACGCATGGGGCTAAATGCTGACGCCACAACCGCGGCTCGTTAGAGCTGTTTGTCTCGATGCATTTGATCCCCTGGCGATTTCAACATACGGCACTCATTCGCGATGATTTTTCGTGACTCGCGGACAAATATTTCGGTGCGGCAACGCCCCGGTGGAACTGATCGGCGAAACGCGCCAACCCACTTGGGTGAATAGTGTTGGCGTGAGGATCAGCGGGGACCGAGCATGTAGATTATTTGCTAAAATCAGGGAATGTCCCAATCCGTCGGCATCCCGTCAGGCAAAGTGTTCCCGTCAATTTTGAATACTACGGGCGGGGTGCTTTACTTGAATCCACACCAATTCTTCACACCTACGCTGCACTTGGCAGACGATTCCGAGTCGCGGACGATTCCAATGACATCATTCGTACTGTGATCCCGGTCGCTGCCGAATTTTCTACGTCCGAAGGAATTTCAAAGGGATCCACATTGGCTGACATGAGAGACGTCACCGATTCTTGACCGCCACCAATTCCGGGATAGGGGGATCCACTTGTCATGCCCTCAGGCTGGACCGCGATATATTGTATTGGCAAGGGGATCATCGACTCTGAACGGCAAGGCAACACCCGCGCCGCTTTCAATTGCCAACGTTAAACAAGAGAAATCAGAACGACGTACAGATAAAAATGCCATTACTCCTTACACGGCGATGGCAGACTGGCCTTCATCAATACGAGCATGGTCGCCAGATCCCGAAGTGCTCACAAGTTTCTCCACTCCACTCAGAAAGTGACTGCAATGAAGCTGTGTCTCCAAGTTTTACTGTATTTGATGGTTACCACTTCCTTGAGCTTCGGCGCGCCGCCAAAGAGCAAGCCAAATAGCGAAACAGAGCGGCGTCAGGATGCCACGACATTCGACGATGCGACCGATGCGCAGCCGAAGCTACTGCGTATCTCAGGGCGATTTGATGGAAGTGGGCGAATCACGTTCCGCGCCGACGCAGTACGTTACATCCATAAACATTGGGGACGCCCCAGCCGTGTCCTCTTCGATGGCGAACCTTGGAATAGCCTGGACCGGACTCCGGCGCCATGGCGAGATTTCGGAGACCGATTGGACCTCTCGAAGGCATGGATCGTTAAACGTCAAGGTCGAGATGTAATCGCGCTAGAGCACACGCCCGATGGCTTCGACATTTACATCTGCGACTCGCCAAACGGAGCCGCTGACTACGCTGTAACACTCGCGGTTCCTCGACGCAACTGAACGGACTACGGCTACAACTCGCACTTGGCAAGCGGTTCAGAATTGTGTTCTTGGCCACATTTCCAATTCTCGTCTCCAGCTACATGTGATAGCGTTATAAAAAATCGCCCAATATTAAAAATCTCTTGACCGCAGAATATGACCATATCGCTAGACAATATTGACCCTACGCCCGATAGACCAATCAACTTCGGCTACAAGATGTCGTGGCTGGCTATCAAGGCGTCCGACGCCGAAACGGTGCTTGAGTCGCTCCCTGTTCACAATGTGCAACTGGCAAATTGGCGTACCGGATCGATTGCGGCATATAGCGGTCACACATTTGTATCGCCAATGGTCAATAACTGGGTGTTTGTCGTCTCGCAAAGATTGCCCGAACTTGGCGGCGAGCGCGACACGGATGACTGGACCTCATTGCTGTCCTCGCTCTCTTGCGAACATGAGGAAGTGCAGTATTTTGGTACACACCGGGTTGTTGAATTCCACGCGTGGGCTCGCTTCACCAACGGAACAGAAACCCGGGCATTTGCGTATCTTGGCGAGCGTGGCGAGATACTAGTTGACCGCGGAAGACGATCTGCGGGTGAAGCTGAACTTGGATACAACTACTTTGATCCCGATTCCGCTGACGCTAAACCCGACTCGTATTGGGAGCGAGATGATTTGTGCTATCCCGATGAAGAACACGTCATGGAGATCGCTGGCAAGTGGAGTATCAATCCAAACTTGCTTGAAAATCGAGGGCTATCACAAGGCGTCGGCTGGGTTGGAGATCTCGTTCGAGCGTCGGACGCATCGAAATAGCGCACGCATGCGTCTGCGGTGCCGGGAACCGTTATCGCAATCACAATGGACACGCACTTCTATGGTGGACCATCGCTATCTTGCTGAACTAAGGTCACTGCTGCACCCTGCGGTGTACCCGTATGAAAAACTTGGTCTTCCGCCAGAGCTTCAGATGCTGCTCACTCGCAACAAGCGAAAGACGGCGAGGTATGCCCTCGCTGTGACAGTTTGGGATGACACCTGCGACGGGAGCGTGTTCTTGGCCGATCGCCGGCGTGTTGTGACCCGCGAACTGGCCGCACGATGGATGTATGCCGAGGTTGGCCTCTACTTGGTCATACTGGGCAAGAACACTGATTGGCGAGATCGGCTCGCGGAAATGCGTGTTGACCGAACTGGATTCCACGCAACGATCGTCCAGGGTGTACATTACATCAATATCGTGACTGGTGACTACGATACAGTTCATAGTGCCTGGGGGCCAGTTACTTTTGGCAATGCTGAGATCTTGGCTGATTTGGTTGCTTCGGTCCCCACGGCTGCATAGCCTAATAGCGTGATCGTAATGCCGATGGGAAAGAGTCCCCGATTGCTTGCTCTGAGTTCGCTCCCACACTAGCAATGCATGCGAGTTGCGTTATTCGGGCGATCCGCCGCTAGAGGCGAAGTGCAGAGCGTTTCGGTAGGAACGAGAGAGAGGACGACATGGACAGAGGTGTTGCTCGGTATAGACTGACTCGTTGTGTTCGCGTGTGCCAGGCAATGACGGGTGATAGACAGAAAGATGGAGGGGACACAAATTAAGACAGCCATGGCGGTTACGAAATTCGGCTCGATCGCGCGTCGTCCTCACATGTCGACCATCCTGGCTTTACCTTTTCTCCGCCCCCCTCCATCTTCCCGCCCAACCTTGCGTTTTCCATGGACAATCGAAACACCGTCCCCCGCGATTTCCACCGTTCCTCCGATTGAAAACCAGACAACACGTTGAACATCGCTGCCCACTACCGTCCTACCATCGGAAGACTTGCATCTTGAAGCGTCAAACTCGAAGATTGATGGCTTGGTTCACTTTGCTATTCATTGCAGTGGGTTGGCCTCCCTTCTACTCCGCAATTGTTCATCCGCGTTTGCACGAGCGGTTTTCCGACGGATATATATCCAACGACGAATTGAAGAAACTTCTTCACGTGAGACGGTACACCATCGATATTCCAATGGAACTCGATGGGCATTTCCTTACGTTCGATGTCATCGTTGACGGGAAAACAACTCAAGACGGCGGATCTTCAGTTGAAGCAGGGACAACGGTTGTCTTGTTGGTACGTCGAGACCAGAAATCACGAAAGATCGAATACTGTTGGTTGGATCGAAATACGGTGGCACGGGGAAGTCTAGAGGATCCACTCGCAGGCGCTGGAATGTCGACTTGGAGAAAGGACGGGCCAATCGAGCCAGGAGATTGGCTTTTGCGTGGCGGTCGCAAGAGCGTGCAGATCTATCCGGCGAAGGAACCGGCAGAGTTTGAGCTGCGTTTGGCATTTGACGCCCCTTGAGCCAGCACCATGAGCTGGACGCAGAGCCGCTTGCGACTGCCAAACAACGCCGAACGAGCATCCCACGGGCTCACGTCGGTGGCTAATGCGTTACGACTGGGTGACAGGTAGAAGCCGTCAGCTTGGGGTGACCGTAAGATCGATTGTCCAGTTATCCTGCGTTCTAATCTTTCTGTCGCACCAATTTTTCTGTCCTCATTTGCGTTATGAACGATTTCGTCTCGCTGGAACAAACGGGCCGTAAAAAGAAACGGATCGATGCCGCGTACGGGACTCACCGAAAATTTCGTTCGGTGATCGCCACGTGGAAGAGCAGACAGAAAGATTGGTGCGACAGAAAAATGAGACTTCGATGCGGTTCGTGGTTGGACCAGAACGCTCACGTTTTCTTCATGTTTTATCCCTTCATCTTTTAACCTCCTGCTGCACCGATTGCGCGATCTGATGTGCTGGCAAACGCAACCCATGTCGTCGCTTCGCGACTATGGATCAGCTGTTGTCGCATTCCACGGACTAACGTCCGTGGCTACAACATTTCGTCGCGTTGCGACTTGGGGAAAGGTTAGTTTAAGACAACCAAAATAGCGACGGTCCCCTTATTCTGCGATCTAATCTTTCTGTCGCACCAATGTTCCTGTCGTCACTTGCGTCAAGAACGATTTCGTCTCGCTGGAACAAACGGGCCCTAGAAAAAACGGATCCACGCCGCGTACGGGACTCACCGAAAATTTCGTGCGGCGATCGCCACGTGGAAGAGCAGACAGAAAAGTTGGTGCGACAGAAAAATGAGGCTGCGTTCGCGGCCAGCGTTTGCATTTGAACGCTCGCATTGCCTTCATGTTTTATTCTTTTTTGATACCCTGCAATTTAGCTCAGGTGCATGTCACTTGCGACGGAAACAGAAAGAGCAGCCCAGCATCATTGTTCAAATATTCCCCTGACTCCTCTCCATCTTCCTCCCCAACCTTCAGTTGCCTGGAGCGCACAAGCCACCGCATTACAAAAACTCTGCGATTACGTGGCCGCAATTCCGCGAATTCCAGTCCAGAGTAAATGCCGCTCGTCGGGTTGGAAATGCCCTCGCATCCTATCACTACCGCCCGCCCTTCGACGCGATTTACGGAGGCCTGTAAACATGTCCCGTTTTGGCACAGGTTTCATGTTAGCAGCGATAGCATGTGTCACAATGAAACGTGTATCTCATACGTCCTTTTGCCGGTTCCAGCATCCGATGCGCCCAGTTTTATATTATTTTCCCCTTTAGACCGTCATTGAATTCGAAGCAACATCGGAACCGATGTCCCGAGTCGAGTGGATCACGATCATCCTTTTTCTTGTTTCCCCCTTCTCCGGCGCGGTACAATCGCGCTGCACCGTCGTTGGGTTAGCGAATCGTTCAACACCTCGCCGACGCGTCTAGTCTAACAAATCGAAATTTTATCGTCTGTCGTCGGGGACGATCGACCGTTAGGCAAATGAATGTCTCATCGATTGTGAACCATGACCACCATCAACGAAATCGCCCCGGATCTGTTTCGACTCTCGATCTACGTCGCAGAGCTTGACATGCAGTTCAATCATTTCCTCGTTCGCGACGACGAGCCGCTGCTCTTTCACGCAGGGCTGAAGGCGATGTTTCCGATGCTGCGTGACGCGGTTGCCCAGCTGATTGACCCCACCAAGCTTCGACATGTTGCCTGGAGTCACTTTGAATCCGACGAGTGTGGAGGGCTCAATGATTGGTTGCAACTTGCGCCGCAAGCGCAGCCGGTTTGCACGTTGGTTGGCAAAATCGTCAACGTCGACGACTTTGCCATCCGTCCCGCCTTGGGAATGAGTGCAGACGATGTTCTGGTCACGGGCAAATATCGGTATCGGTTCTATCGGTCACCTCACATTCCGCATGGCTGGGATGCGGGAGTATTGTTTGAGGAAACACGCAAGTCGTTGTTCTGTTCCGACTTGTTCCACCACTTTGGCGATGTCGAACCACTGACCTCGTCGGACTTGATCGAGCCAACGCAGGCCGCGATGCAGCAAATGCAGGAAGGACCGCTGGCAGGTTACATGCCGTATACGCGGCAAACCGAAGGCGTCCTGCGATCACTGGCTGATCTAAAACCTGACACGCTGGCGGTCATGCACGGCTCGTCGTATACCGGACCGTGTGACCAATTACTCTGTGACTTGGCGGGTGTGATCAAGGAAAATTTCGACCGGGACTAACCATCAACCACGCCAGCGTGACAAGCCAAGTACCTTTGCGACGATCACTTTGCCAAGCGTCCGGCATTCTGTGGCTGGTCGCACGACTCGATCTCGACAAGCCCATTTGACGACTAATCGTTGCGTGCTCTCACAGTCGGGACGTTTTTCGGTCCGACGTTTTTCAGGCAGTGAGCATGGCTTGTTACAGACACATAATCGATGGCCGATGAACGCTTGATGGCGTTATCAAAAGAGTCATTCGAGTGCAGTGGACGCGGCCAAGTATTCGTTTGAATTGGAGCACTAATTGCCGCCAATCCACCCTAATTGGCCGCGATCTGGGCAATGCCGAGATTCCTCTTTGGTGTCGATGTGCTCGATGGTTGTCGCGGATCGTCACGTTGTGGCTGTTAAGACAATTTCGATCGGTTGGTACCAGGATAGATAGTCCAGTGCTCAGGTTTTTGAAATTTTTCTGTCGCACCAATCTTTCTGTCCTCTCACGCGGTGTGAGCGAGCTTGCACGACGACAACAGGGTGGACTGAGAATCTGCGGTTCGATTCAGTGTGCGCGGACGATGGGTCGACAGAAAAATTGGTGCGACAGAAAAATGTGACGGGCATCACGGTTCGAGACAGAACACGATTTCCGGCGTTGACTCCATTTTTCAATCTCTCATCTTTTAACCTTTCGCTGCATTGATCGTGCGTTGCAACGTGGC
>NZ_JBFHFD010000237.1:0-12081 GCF_041583735.1 Novipirellula sp. | reverse complement strand
CTGGCGTATGCCAATCGCAACGGACGCGAAACATTGCAAAGCGTGCAGCGAACGGTGTTTTCGCTCGAGCGTTCCGCTGGTGATCTGGTTTGGCAAGTGACGTCTCAGCGGTACCAAGCCTCTGAATACCAAGCGTCCGAGTACCAAGCGTCCAAGTAAGGCGTTTGTCAGTGGGCACTGCGTGTACGAACTCTCGCTTTGTAGCTACGCTCGCCAGAGCGTGGAGGGGTGCTGTGTAAATGCGAATCACCACCTTTTGGCTGGGAAGCAACATCTGTTTGCAGGCCGATGTGGGCAGGGAAATTGCGTTTTGCGCGGCTATGCGGAACGGTTGTCACTTTTTCGATCCGTTTTGCTCGTTGCAATCGCGCCAAAAATCGGTGGATTCGTTAGGATAAAGCTGGAATTGCCATCCCCTTTGAGTGAACCTCTATGGGGACGGCTGCTTTAACCCTTTTCTATTGATCCACCGAAGGACGAGATCCTCGATGCTTTTCGCTGAAATATCTATCTTCGATATCATCTCGCAAGCGACGTATGCTGCCCTTGCGGGAGCCGCTTTGTGGGGACTTTATTGTGCCACCGTGGTTTGGGCGCGAGTGAACCAGAAGCGGTTCAAGAGCGAAGATGAGCAAGATGTCTTCATGGACGATGTCGAGCAAATGCTCAGCGGCGGGGATTTCGAAGGAATCGCCGAGTATTGTGAAGGCGATAATCGGGCGATTCCGCAGATTATCGAGATGGCAATGCACCACCGCGAATTGGGCTACAAACGGGCACGTCAATTCGTTTTGGACCGTTTTCAGCGTGACGTCATGAGCGATCTGGAATACCGGCTTTCATGGGTCAGCACGGTGATCAAGTCGGCTCCGATGATCGGGTTGTTCGGAACGGTGTTCGGGATGATGGGAGCGTTTAAGACATTGGCCACCTCTGAATCGGTCGAGCCTTCGTTGTTGGCCGGGGACATCAACGTCGCACTGCGAACCACCGCATGTGGTTTGGCGATCGCGATTCCGCTGATGATCCTGGTGGCCAACGTCAATATTAAGATTGCCAAAATGGAAGACCTTGTCGGTTCCGGTTTGGCTCGCTTTATGACTCAGTACAAAGAAGCTCTTCTCAAATGGCCCGGTGGTGGGCCGGCGGCCCCTGCGTCCACAGCGGCCGAGCCTGTTGAAACAGTCATGCAGTCGCCGCAGCGTTAGCGTCGGCGTGGTGATAGATAAAACAAGTCGAGTGATGGTTGCGATCGTTATCGCTCGTAACGACGAGGAACGCAGAGGCGTCGCAATCGCCTCTGCCGCGTGCGGTCACTGCGGACGCAATGTTCCTTTTGCAGATGATGTTCACTTTTAGGATCGACCGATCATGAGTGCAGATGCAGTACACGAAGATCTTCTCGAAGAAGAGGATGATCTGGCGATGCCACGCAAGAAGCGTGACGATGAGGAGATGGATATTACGCCGATGATTGATATCACCTTCTTGCTGCTGATCTTTTTTGTGGTCGCTTCCAAGATGGACCCGACCAAGATCGGCACGATTCCGTCGGCGGACAACGGATTGGCGGTGTCGGCGGACGATTCGGCAATCATCTTTGTCGATCCTGGTGCGGGCGATGAAGTGATCTTGAAGAAGCGTGATGGCAGCGAGTTCAGCCGAGACGAAGCGACTCAGTCGACCGAGATCATTGAATACATCACCTCGGAGCTCGAGAAATCGATCGGTAAAAACAAGAATCAAGTCATGTTGCTCGGTGATGCGAACGTCAAAGTCGGCAAGGTGACTCGCATTCAACAGATTATCGGCGATGCATTCGAAGACATCGAATCGACTTACATCGCGGTTAAAGAGGAATAGAAGATGGCTATTCCCGTTACCTGTTCACAGTGCCATGCAGTGCACAACGTCCACGACCGCTTTGCCGGAGGGCAAGTGCGTTGTCCCGATTGTGATGCGCAGGTCGATGTGCCTGAGCTCGTCGAGTCGCAGCAACCTGTCGACATTGTTCCAGCCGAGATTCCCGAACCGATCGTGGATGTGGAATTGGTCGACAACGAATTTGGTGACGATGATTTCACCAGCTTCGGCAATGACAAGGGGCTCGAACCGTCGGCGTCGAGTGAATTTGCTTCACCAGCGGCGGTGGTTACGGCAGCGGCCGCCGTGGCGACTCCGCCCCGCGTTGCCGCAGAGCCCGCCGTCGTTGACGATGACGACGACGAAGTGCCCAAACGTCAGCCTCGTCAGGATGATGAACTGGACATGACGCCGATGGTCGATGTGACCTTTTTGTTGTTGATCTTCTTTATGGTCACGGCGTCGTTCAGTCTGCAGAAATCGATCGAGATGCCTCGCCAGCAAACCGACGCGCCCAGCAGCAACCCGGATCCCGAAGAGACCGAAGAACTTGATTCGGTGGAAGTCCAAATCGATGATCGCGGGTCGTTTTTGGTGATGGCTGCCGATTGGGAACGAGAAACGCCGGGCAAGCAAAACTTGATTTCAGCGCTCAAAGAGGCGGTGCCGGGCGGCAGTGATGCGATGAAATTAGTCATCAAAGTGCACGAGATGGCAAAACTACAAGCTCTCGTCGATGCCATGGATGCGGGGACGATTGCAGGGTATACCGAATTACAAGTCACCCAAGTCGAAGAGTTTGACTAGGGGTACCGCGTGAATTCGCCGGGGGTGAACTGCGGGTTGAGGGGCATCGTAGGAAACACGGAGGTGTGATGGCGTTGGCTTCGCATCACCCACCCATTGATTGAGTCTTATCACAGAATAGAAATAGTCGTTAAACATGCTTGCAAATGAACTGATCGATCGGCTCGAACGCGGTGGATTGCTCGACCAGGAAATCATCGAGGCGCTCCGTGAACAATTAGAGCAGGGGACTCGAGTTACTCCCGAGGCGGTAGCCAAGCTGCTGGTCGATAATGGGCAACTGACACGGTTTCAAGCCACTAAACTAATTGGCGAGCTTCGCTCGGCGGAGTATGCCCAACCGGGTGACGAAGTCGCCGACGTTGCGGTCATGGACGATCTGGCGATCCTGCCCGAAGAGGAGGGCGAAGAGGTCTTTGAGGTCGCCGCCGAGGACGATGGATCGGGCGAGCTTGTTGCCGAAGCCGTGCCAGTGGAAGCGGTTGCCGTAGAAGCCGTCCCCGTGACAGAGAACGGACAAGGCAACGGTGCCGCCGCGTCACGCCCTAAACGCACCCGTCCGAAACCCCCAGAGCACAAGTCGGTTTGGGATTCGTTCAAGATCTATGGGTTCGCTGGCATCATCGTGTTGTTGCTGTTGTCCGGCTATGGCCTGTTCTACATGTTGACGCGGCAAAGTGCGGATGAATTTATCGCCAATGCCAACAAACTCTACGATCAACAACAATTTACGCCGGCGCAAGATTCCTACATCAGCTTTCTCGATTCCTTTGGCGAGAATCATCAGTACTCGTCGATTGCCCGCGTGCGGATCGTGATGTCCAAGTTTTATCGGGCAAAGGAAATGACCGATCCCACCGAAGCGTTGGAGCTGTTGAAGAAAGAACTGCCCGCGATCGAAAACGAACAAGGGCTTAACGAAGAACGCACCAATCTAGCGGCACTATTGGTGGACGTTGCCTACGAAATCGGTCGTGTGGCCAATAAGGAAAAAGAGACTACCGAGAAAGAAAAACTGCTTGGCAAGTTGGACGAGCAGTTGACGCTGACGGAAAATCCAAACTACATGAGCTCCGCCATGAAAACGACTTTGGGCGGAAAGTTGCAGGAAATCTCGGAGATGCGTCAACGCGTCCGCCGCGAGATCAATCGCAACGTGCGGTTGGACGAATCAGTCCTCGCCATGGATGCGTTCCTTAAAGACAAGAAGACCAAAGAGGCTTATGACGTTCGCACCCAATTGCTGCGAGAGTTTCCAGAGCTGTACGAGAACGAGCGGTTGATGTCGTTGATTGTGACCGCCAGCGACATTCAGAAAACGTTGGTGAAACCCGCCAGCGATGTGCCAAAATTGGCGGATGCGAAAGAACAGAACGCAAATGATCGCTCCATCGTGTTGACGGCAATGGAAGGCCGTAAGGCGGTCGATCTGATTGGCGAGATTTTGTATCTGCGTGCGGGCGGATCGATGTTGGCATTTGCCGGGGACACCGGTGGGTTGTTGTGGCGCAAATTTGTTGGCTATGGCCAAGATCATTTACCGGTGCGATTGGACGATGGTTCCGGAGTCCTGTTGAGCGAATCAGCCAAACTTGAAGTGCAGCGATGTGACGGCAAAGATGGCATCCTCCGCTGGCGTAGTGTGATTGACGAGTTCTTTAGCGAGCCGGTTACCGTTGCCGATGAGGTGTACGTTTCGACCGAATCAGGCCGACTTGCATCGCTGGATGTCGACTCGGGCGAGGCAAATTGGGTCGCACAGATTCCTCAGCCACTGGAAGTAGGGCCGGGGATCGATAAGCGAGCCAAGGTGGCTTATGTGCCCGGGAACCATAGCAACCTCTATGTGCTCAATTCGCGTGACGGTTCCTGTTACGAGACGTTTTACATTGGTCACGCCGAAGGCACCGTGGCCGTGCCACCGGTGGCGTTATTGGGACACGTCTTTGTGCTCGAAAATGCCGGGACCGATTACACCCGGGTGCACATTTTAAAAGTGAACGAACAAGGCCAAGCATTAAAAGTCGCGCAGCCATCGATTCGCTTGGATGGGAACGTCAAAGTCAAACCGATCATTCAGGACCGAAAGTTGATCGTGTTGACTGACCTTGGCCAAGTCTCGGTGCTCGAAGTCGAACCGACGGCCAAACGCGAACAAGTCAGCGAAGTGGCACGTCAAGTCGCCTCGTATGATGTGCCAACCTCGACGCAAATGGCCGTGGGGCGATCGCAGATGTGGATCACCGGCACGCGAATTGGTCGCTACGAGTTGCAAATCAACACCGGCCGAGTGGTCCAGGACTGGTTCAAACACGAGGCGGATCGCTTTATCGGCCAACCGTTTACAAGCGAAAATACCTTGGTTCATGCCCGGATTTTGCGTGGTACCTCGGCCATTCGGGTGACCGCTGCGGATGCGAAAACAGGTGACGAAATTTGGCGAACCGATGTCGGGGTTCCGATCGCCATGATTGTCCCGATCGCGGGTGGTGGTGGCTTCCATGCGGTGACAACCCAAGGGGCTTTGTTTGAACTTGATCGTGATGCGTTGGCGAGTGGATCGACGGCGAATCCGGTCGAAAACCCCGGAGGATCGGGGATCGCAATGCGTTTCGAAAACCCCATCAAAATTGACGAGACTCGGCGTTTGATGCTCAATCAAGCAACGTCCGAAGACGTGATTGTTTACGATCCAACACGCCGCCAAGAGAAATTGCGGAAATTGCAATTGGCATTGTCCGGCAAAGCCAGCGGGGGGGCGTTGTTCGCCGGGGGCGGTTTGTTTGTGCCCACCGCGTCGGGCCGCGCTGTTTTGATGAATTGGCAAACCGGGCAAATGTTAGGCAGTCCTTTCCAGCCTGCGAGTGCACCCGAGGGGTCGGTGACGTGGTCAAATCCGGTTGCGATGCCAGACGATCCCGACCAAGTGGTGATCGCCGACAGCCGCAAACAGCTTTATCGATTACGGGTGGGAGAACAGATTCGTGAACTCGCCAAGAAGGCGTTGGAGGCTCCGTTCTTAGGTTCCACTGCGGCGGTCGGAAGCAACTTGATGGCCTCGGTGGCCGGTCCTGCTGCCGATTTTGTCGTGGGGCATGATTTGACCAGCCTGGACGAGAAATTCAAAGTCCTGCTGAATGGCCGCATTAATTGGGGCCCCGTCA
Organism: Novipirellula sp.; assembly: GCF_041583735.1. NCBI lineage: Bacteria > Pseudomonadati > Planctomycetota > Planctomycetia > Pirellulales > Pirellulaceae > Novipirellula > Novipirellula sp. Next base: position 6,247 of record NZ_JBFHFD010000237.1, on the reverse strand, counting down.
TAGCGGGGGACTCGAGTGAATATGGATTGCTGCGAACAGACGATTCGGTGCTGCGGGCCTTTGACGCCGATGGCAAACAGAAATTTGAGTTACCCGTCCCCGAGGGCGAAATTGTCGGAGCCACCGTGCTTAGCGGCAACGTGTTATTAGTGGCGGGCAAGGATGGATGGATGGTGACGGTGGATTCTGTCTCCGGTGAATTCCTTGGCCAAAGTGATTTGGGGCAGCCGATTTTTGCGTCGCCACTGAGTGTCGGTAAGAACTTGTTGGTACCGGGGGCTGAAGGGGTTGTTTATATCACCGATGTTCCATCGAAATCGTAAAGGGAATCTGATGAACATCAAAATACAAAGCCTTCTCTATGCGGGGGTCTGGTTGCTGTGCACCGTCGGGGCAGGATCGGCGTCGGCGCAAATCGTCAACTATTCTGACTCGGGAGTTCCTGATCGCGTTGGCTTGGAATTGCTGCAGGAAGAACCGCACGACATCATTTATCTCACCGAGGAATCCGGTGGCGGCTGGGTCAAGGCTCGCTTGTTGGATTTTCCAGGACGGAAAATTCCCAGCGAACCCAAGGGGGTGCTGCAGTTTGAGGTGATTGGAATCGAATTAAAAAAATTCGTCACCGATTGGAAGAATATCGAGAAGATCGATCTCTGGGAAATTCGGCTGGAACGAGAAACCGCCGAGATGATTGCGGAAGAAGATTTCGAGGGAGCCTATCCCTTCCTCTCGGTTTTGATTCGAGACTATCCCAATCGACCCGGGTTGCGGAAGTTGCGGAGTGAGTTTTTGTGGAAGGATGCGATCAAGCGAGCCAAATCTGGCGAATTCGAAGCCACCTTGGCGATGCTTGAAGAGCTGTGGCGATACGCGCCCGAGTTCCAGCCGAAAACGGTCCTGGGTGCCCTCAGTGGTGTCACCGACAAATTGATGATCAAGCTTGTCAAAGACGGCGACCTTGAACATGCCCAGCAAATGCTGGCCCGCTTGGAAAAAGATTACGGCGAGAGTCGCTTAGCATCGATTTCGAAGTGGAACAAGCTTTTTTTGCAGCTGGCTCAGAAGAAACAAACCGAAGCGATCGCCGCACTCGAGGCTAAGGATTATCGCGCCGCTCGGGCGTTGTCACGCGAAAGTGTTGCCGTGCGACCTGATATCGACGGGGGCAAAGAGCTGATCCGCAAAATCGACACGATCTATCCGCTGGTGCGAGTCGGCGTTTTGCAAACCGCCACCGTGTTGGATCCAACGCGAATTGATAATTGGGCATCGCGTCGCGCGGGTCGCTTGGTTTATCGCACCTTATTTGAAATGAAAGGCGCGGGGCCCGAGGGGGGGGAATATGACTTTGTCTTCGGCGAAACCGAGACAACCCCTTACCGAACCCAATTTGATCTGGTGTTGGAAACGGAGAAGTTGAAGCCGCCTTTGAGTGAGATTCAAGGTTTCACCATCGCGGACAAGATTGCCGAACGCGCCACTCGCAATACGCCCGAGTATTTTTCGCCTTGGGCCGCCGCGGTGACAGCCATTGGGATGGACGGCCCCAAGCGAGTCGAGTGCACGCTGCGTCGACCGCATGTGTTGCCCTCGTGTTTGTTGCAGATTCCCATTGATGGAAGCTGGTTTGGGGGCAAAGAAGGAGCACCCACCGGTGCTTACAAACGCGATGCCGAGAGCGACGATACGGTTCGTTATATTCTGGCGGCTGAACCGGAGACGCCAGCACAACTTCGCGAAGTGGTCGAAATACGCCAAGCATCGGCTAGCGACGGAGTGAGTATGTTGTTGCAGGGCGAATTGGATGTGCTGGATCAACTGTTTCCCGCCGATGCGGTTCGGTTAAGCAAAAGTCGCGACATTCGCGTCAAGAACTATCCGCTTCCCACCGTCCATATGTTGGTTCCTTGTTCGGATCACGCGTATTTGGCCGAACGAACGTTTCGACGCGCGTTGGTGTATGGCATCAACCGCGCCGACATTCTCAATGGGGAACTGCTCGAGGGACTTGAGGTGCCGGGATGCCAAGTTGTTTCGGGACCGTTCCCAGCGGGGATCGAAATGGACGACCCGTTGGGGTATGCCTATGACAAGAGCATTGCGCCGCGTCGCTATGAACCCCGCTTGGCTAAGTTATTGATGACGCTCAATGCCAACCAGATGAAAGCGATTGCCGATCGCAAGAAAGAGACGGTGCCTGAGATGAAGCCGATTCGGTTAGCGTTCCCCGCCGACAACTTGTCTCGCGTGGCATGTGAAGCGATTATGAGCCAGTGGCAATTGCTGGATTTGAAAATTGAGTTGGTCGAGCTTCCTGTGGGGCGAACGTATCCGGATCCAGGCACCGCCGACATCGTCTACGTCTCCGCCGCGATCTGGGAACCGATCATTGACGCGCGTCGCTTGCTCGGGCCCGAGGGGTTGGCGGGAAGCAGCGACCAATTGGTGGGCTTGGGACTGCGGCGAATCGAAGAAGCCCGGGATTGGAGAATGGTGCGTGATGGCTTGCTTGATTTGCACGCGATCGCACACCATGAACTACCGGTATTGCCGTTGTGGCAAATGGTCGATTCGTATGCCTATCGGCGCGAATTGACGGGGGTCGGCAACGATATCGTCTCGCTCTACCAGAACGCGGATAAATGGCAATTGAATCAGTGAGTCGCCGCGTACTTCCGGTTGGAAGAGGTGGTGTTTTTGGATTTCTCGATATGACAATCTTCGCTAGGAACCTCGGTTATTGCGTCGCTGCCACGCTGTTTCTTGTGATGCAGCTCGGTTGCGCTGAAGATTCGCCGGATCGGGCTGCGCAGCCTGCGGTTTCGTTAACGGGAGCCGAGGGAGTGGCTGCTGAATCGCCGCCCGCGTCGGTATCAGGTGATGCGGCGGCACCGATTTCGACGACCGCCAACGCGGCCGCCCCGAACGAAGATGCCGAAGCCGAGGTCGAGCCGTGGGATTTTTCACCGTACAAGGTGCTTGTTTGGATCGTCTCGGACGAACCGCGAGTCAGTGCGGAATCGGTTCGCCAGCCGCTTCAAGAGTTTCTTGATCGTGATTTTGCCGCCATTTGGCAGTTGGACTGTGCCGATGCGCCCCCCGCGGTCGTCAATGCGGCTAACCGAAATCTTGGTGAGATGACCTACGAGTCGATTTCTGCCTCCGATCCGGTGGTCGCCGTCAAACGCGATCACGAGGATGCTGTCCGCCTACGAACGGCTGCAAACGTCGGCGAAATTGTCAGCGACGTGTATACCACTCAGGGCATGATGGACGAGGTTCGACGACGGGCGGCCGAGATTGGAAACGATTCGATCGATGGGGTCAGTGACAAGCTACGCGCCCTGGAAGGGGATGCGATTGCGGTCAGTAAAATGTGGGAGGATCCTACGACCGAGGCGATCTTGGTTTCACGCGGAATGGCGCTACTGCTTGATAAGCCCGAGGCCAAGATCATTCCGGTGCCTCTGAGTGGTTTGGTGATTGAAGCGATCGATTCCTACGACAAAATTTTCGTGGTTCGCATCGAAGAGAGTGTTTCGCCCGCCTCCGTCAGTGTGGTCGAGCTCGATACGTTGATGCGGCATTTTGGTCCGGTGGCAACTCGGCACTTTGTGCAGCCCTCGGAGATGCCGGGAACGATTGGGCGGACAATGATCGAAGCCTTTGCACCGGTGGTTCGCATTGAAGACGCAGGACAGAAAAATGCGAAGGGTTTGCTTCGCGCCGGAGGTTTGATTCTCGATGATAAGTCGCCTGCGATGGTCCACGTCGGTGATGTGCTCGAACCGATGACTCGCAAAAATGATCGCAATGGAAACCCGATCCAAATTGGACCAATCGATTGGGCCTATCTGCTGGTGACCGAAAAGAAGGATTCGTTGATGGATATGGATTTTCATGCGGGCCGCGCCGGGGGGTTGCAAGGCCGCAGCAACAAGCGAACGTTTCGCATGGCGCTGCGAAGTCGACCGTTCGGAAAGTCGACGATGTTGCGTCTGCATGCTCAGAAAGATCCCGATTTTCCGCTGATCGGTTACGAGATTTATGACAAAAATCTCGAGACCGGTGACATGTCCTTTGTGGGGCGAACCGATTGGAACGGGCGTTTGGACGTCGAGGCAGCGGACTCGCCACTGCATCTGTTGTATGTGAAAAACGGCGGCGCGATTCTAGCACGATTGCCAATGGTGCCAGGACTAAACCCGCATGCCGTCGCCGACTTGAGTGGTGATGATATGCGACTGCAAGCAGAAGCCTACATCCGAGGGGTCCAAAATGCGATCATCGATCTTGTCGCGATTCGCGAACTGTTGGCGGCACGCGTGCGACTGCGGCTTCGCAAGGGTGAGATGGATGAAGCACGAGAATTGCTGCACTCGCTACGTGAACAGCCGACGCATGAACGAATTGCCGACGACATGGACAAAAAGCTGACAGCGTTTTTAAACCAGCCCGGAGCCAAGAATCCGAACCAACGAGCGAAGATCGACCAAATGTTCTCACAGACGCAGGATTTATTGTCCAGGCAAATCAATCCGGAAAAGATTCGGGCGCTTGAAGAGGACATGATCACCGCTCAGAAAAACGGAGGTCGTTTGCCCGCCGAGGAGAAAGACGAAGACAAGGCTCAAGCGGTCGACACCACCAAAGTGATCGAAGAGGCCCCCGCTGCGGCCACCCAATAGGGCCGCCAATGATCGTTACGACTCGTCTTTATCACGCCATGAGGGGCGTTTTTTGCGAGCGTTGGGGTGATGTTTGACGATCAGGTGGGGCGCATCGCGACCCGATAATTTCTTGCCTTCGGGGCGATTGCTGCGACGAACCAGTTTCGCTCGCAAGCGATTTTCTTTGTCGTAATAATCGTCGTCTAATTCATACTCGACCCACATGTATTCGTACGGAAGCACTTCGCGATCGTAGGGGCCGCGTGGGGGAGCACCTTCGAGGGTGCCGTCAAAGACGGATCGATGAAAGAACACATCCTCACGAAAATCTTCGGCATCGATAAACCCGAATTCGCCATCGGGGCTGACGAAACGGATCGTGCCCAAGCGTCGCTTTTGAATTCGATAGGGACGTTTAATTTCCTCGTCGTCGTCGTGTCGCCCCATGCGATTTCAATCTCTCGGTACGGTAGTGGTAAAGGGTAATGGCACCGATTGGTGCGCAAAGGCTTGAAAGACTCGGGGCAACCGAGACGATCAAGGCGACCATGTTACGGAATATCGTCGCTGTTGGAAGTCCATGACACAAACAACCGCGTCGATGCGACACTTAGTTTAGCTCCGCATTTCCGCTCATGTCAGGAATTCCGATCCAACGCGCCACCGATCGTGAGGTCGCTCGGCGAATCAAGCGTGGCCACATTTCGTCGGCGTTCTCGAAAACGACATCCGCCGTGGCCGGAACAATATGCCAAAGTCCCGCCTCAACCTCGGCATTGAGCCGTTCGGTTTCCCAACCAAGGTGGCCAATAATCAACCGATAGGGGCCTGGTTGTTTGTTGACCAGCCCTTCGAGATGCTGCTTCTGAGCGGCGACGTAGATGCCGTGGCCTGTTTCGGCTTCGGCATACTCGCTCAACTGATGAATCGCAACGACAGGGCCTGACAGCGGCCCTCCAAAGTGGACCATGCCCACGGGGGAGTAAGGTGTTGGTGGCGTCGTCGGCTGCGAGAGAGATTGTCCTTGGGGGTTTCCTGGCAATCGATTTTTAGACTCTTCCTCCAATTTTTCTGGCTCTGCAGTATCCTCACCAGGCGTCTGGGACGCCATTTGTTCACCGAGCATCGCCATCAATGCTTGCGGATTCGGATGCATTGGACGGTTGAGCATGACGCCAATCACGCTCTCGTGGTCATCGTGAACCAGTAGGCATACCCCTCTGGTGAGAATGGGGTCTGTCGCAAGCGAGGAAGCAACTAGAAGATTTCCAGTTAATGATTCCATCGTAAATATCCCGAAGGTAGTTTGAGATGTCTGTCATATTGGCAGTTTGCGTATAGCATTCAGTAAATGAGGCAAGCGGCGCGCCAAAGCAGGATTCTTATGCAAAAAGCCAGGGTTTCGTGGCACATTGATAGCAATAATACTATCGAAAATGCCGGTTTTTAGTTTGTTTTTGGACACCAAGACGGTGATGAGGAGTATCGAATGTCGATCGAGAAAATGCGACGAACTTACACGCTCAGTGGACTCGATAAAAAAGACGTCGATCCCGATCCGATGGTTCAGTTCG
>NZ_JBFHFD010000236.1:0-12126 GCF_041583735.1 Novipirellula sp. | reverse complement strand
TTCGCATTGACCTTTACCGGCTACGAAACCAATTCGGGAATGTTTTACATGACCGCCGTTGCGGCGATTGCGCTGGGCGTGTTTAGCTTTTCGCTTCCCGATACCCCACCGGTCCGTTCGGACGAAAAAGTTTCGATTCGTCAGTTGTTCGGGCTCGATGCGTTAGCGCTATTAAAAGATCGCTCGTATTTGGTCTTTCTGGTCTCGTCGATGCTGATCTGTATTCCGCTCGCGTTCTACTACCAAATCACCAGCCGCGTGGTGGAATTAACCGGGTTGCCGATCGGGACAACGATGTCGTATGGCCAGATCTCGGAGATCGTGTTCATGTTGGTCATGCCATTCTTCTTCAAACGTCTTGGCGTCAAATGGATGCTCGCGATTGGTATGTTGGCCTGGGTGGGCCGCTACACCTTATTTGCCTTCGGTGCGACCGACGAAATTCGTTGGATGATTATCCTGGGCATCGTACTGCACGGCATCTGTTACGACTTTTTCTTTGTCACCGGACAAATCTATACCGACAAAAAGGCTCCCGAATCGGTTCGTGCCCAAGCGCAAGGGTTGTTGGTCATGTTGACGCTTGGACTGGGCATGATGATCGGGGCTCAGGTCGCTGGTAAAGTCGAAGGCCAACATACGACCGCCGAGTCCGTCCAATTTAGCGAGGTCGTGGTCGCCAAGAGCAAACAAATCGACGAGGCCACAAAGGCGAACGTGAGCGAATCTGAAATTGCCATCATGCAAGAAGAAAAGACTGACGCTCGTCATTCCGAGCTCGCAGCGATTCAGTGGTATTGGTTATGGATGAAACCTGCTCTGTTTGCCTTGGCTGTGTTGATCGGCTTTATCCTGCTGTTCCACGAGCGTGGTGTGGATATCGCCAAAGCCGACATTGAACCTATCGAGACCGCTCCCGTTGAGTGAACGCGGTAAAACGGATCCGGTCACGTCGTCCTCTGATTTTCTGGCGGCGTTTCGCGACCAAGCCTCCGCGCTTGGTTTTATCGCAGTAGGAGTCGCTCCGGCGATCGAGTCGCATGGTTTTTCGCAATTAGCTCGTTGGATCGATGCGGGCTACGCGGGCGAGATGGACTACATCGCAAACCGGCTGGACGCTTACCAGCATCCAAGCGGAGTGCTCGAAGGTTGCCGCAGTGTAATCGCGATGGCATATCCCTACGACGCGGCGCCGCCTCGATCCGCTGTCTCAGGGGTGGGCCGGGTGGCACGCTATGCATGGCAAGGCGTCGATTACCACGATGTGATTCACCCCAAGCTAAAGCAACTTGCAAAATCGATTCGCGAATCGTTTCCGGGGGCCACATCACGCGGGGTCGTGGACACCGCACCGATCATGGAACGCGAGATTGCTCAGCTGGCGGGACTAGGATGGCAAGGGAAAAACACGCTGCTGCTGAACAAACACCTGGGCAGCTATTTCTTTCTCGCCTGTGTTCTAACGGATGTCGAACTGCCCACCGACACGCCGCATGAATCGTCGCACTGTGGCAGCTGCACAGCGTGTCTGGACGCCTGTCCCACCAAAGCGTTTCCGCAAGCGGGAGTGCTTGATGCGACACGCTGCATTAGTTATCTGACGATCGAGAGTCGTAGCGAGATCGCAGACGACCTGCGTGAATCGATGGGGGATTGGGCATTTGGGTGCGATGTTTGCCAAGAGGTGTGCCCATGGAATCGCAAACCAATGCGGCAATACGAAGCTGAGACGCCGGCGCGTCAACCGCTAGATGTGTTAGAGCTTCGAGCACTCTTCTCGCTCGACGAAGCGGGGTTTCGCCAGCGATATCGCAAGACGCCGCTGTGGCGGACACGTCGCCGTGGCGTGTTACGAAACGCCGCATTGGTGCTCGGCAACCAACGCGATCCCGAATCCTTGCCCGCGTTGCGAATCGGGCTCGCGGACGAAGATGCCCTGGTTCGCGAAGCCTCGCAGTGGGCCGTCGACCAGATCCAGCGTGATTCACTTGGCTGAATTGACGAACTGGGACTTGTCCAAGGCGAGGTAACTCGCGACTTACAGTCACCTCTCCCAAAACGCAGTTTAGGGAGAGGTCGAGCAGAGCCTTCAGCGATGCGAGGGGTGAGGGCTTGCCTCCGTCTGACTGGCACGTCACATCACGATCGACAGCGGATTGCACGACCACATGCTCGGACAGCCCTCATCTGGACGAGGCGCCGCGGCTTAGCGGCCCAAACTTATCCTGAAACGGGTTTTGCGTCCTCACGCGTGGGAGTGACGTTGGCCAAAGTTGCTTCGAGTTGTTCGATCAACACCAACCCAGCATCGGCAATCTTGGTGCCGGGGCCAAAGATTGCCGTGGCCCCCGCTTGGTACAAAACCTCGTGATCTTGAGGCGGGACAACACCTCCGACCACGATCATGATGTTTTCGTGACCGCGTCGGACGAGTTCTTGGCGCAGTTTGGGAACGAGCGTCAAATGGTTCGCAGTCAACGAACTGACGCCGATCATTTGCACGTGTTGTTGGATCGCTGCGTCGGCCGTTTCTTCGGCCGTCTGAAATAGCGGTCCAATTTCGACGTCAAAACCTAGATCGGACAATGCCGATGCAATGACTTTCTGTCCGCGGTCGTGACCGTCCTGGCCCATTTTCGCAACCAGGATTCGCGGAGGCTGTCCCGCCGCGTCGATATACTCAGCCACACGCTGTTGTAGCACTGAAAACACATCGCCCTGTTTCATGCCCGACGAATAGACGCCGCGTACGACTCGCGCCGGAGCCGAGTAGCGACCGTAGACCGATGCAAGTGCATCGCTGATTTCCCCCACCGTCGCTCTTGCTCGGGCTGCATCCACGGCACACGCCAACAGGTTGGTTTGGAGATCCGATGCGGCATCACGGAGGGCAGACAAACTTCGCTCCAACTCGATCGGATCACGCTCGGCACGCAATCGCTGTAGCCGATCGAGTTGATTCTGCAGCACCGCTGCGTTGTCGATCTTGCGAACTCGAAATTCATCTTGGCACCGCAAACAATGTCGATTCAAACCGATCACGGTCCTTGCCCCCGACTCGACATTCATCTGAGCCCGTGTTGCCGCCTCTTCGATCCGCTGTCTTGGTATGCCTAACTGGATGGCCTGGGTCATCCCGCCTGCCGCTTCGATCTCGTCGATATGGTGCTGGGCTCGGTCAACCAGATCACGAGTCAATCGTTCGACGAAATAGCTGCCGCCCCAAGCGTCGACTACTTTGCAAGTATCGGTTTCGTGCTGCAGAAGCAATTGGGTGTTACGGGCAATCCGAGCCGAAAAATCGGTGGGAAGTGCAAACGCTTCGTCGATCGCGTTGGTGTGCAGCGATTGGGTATGCCCATGGGTTGCCGCCATCGCCTCGATGCACGTCCGCGTGGCATTGTTATACACGTCTTGTGCGACCAAGCTGTAACCGCTGGTTTGGCAATGTGCCCGCAGACACATGCTCTTGGGATCGTTGGGGCCGAACGCTTTGACGATATTTGCCCACATGAAACGGGCCGCACGCAGCTTGGCGACTTCCATAAAGTAGTCCATGCCGACGCCCCAGAAAAATGAAAAGCGGGGACAGAATTGGTCGACATTCAAACCCGCATTGACTCCCGCTCGGATGTATTCCAGTCCATCGGCTAGGGTGTAAGCCAACTCGAGATCTGCGGTGGCCCCGGCTTCTTGCATGTGATAACCGCTGATGCTGATGCTGTTAAATCGTGGCATCTGATCGGTCGTGTAGTACAAAATGTCGGCCACGATCCGCATACTTGGCTGCGGTGGGTAGATGTAAGTGTTTCGTACCAGGAATTCCTTCAAGATGTCATTTTGAATTGTTCCCATCAATTTGCTGGCGGTGACTCCTTGTTCTTCTGCGGCGACCAAATACATCGCCATGATCGGCAGCACGGCGCCGTTCATGGTCATCGAGACACTCATTTTATCTAGCGGAATGTCGTGGAACAAAATCCGCATGTCTTCGACGCTGTCGATCGCCACGCCGGCCATACCGACATCCCCGGCAACGCGGGGATGGTCCGAGTCGTAGCCGCGGTGGGTTGCCAAGTCAAACGCAACGCTTAACCCGCGTTGCCCGGCGGCCACATTGCGACGAAAAAACGCGTTCGAGTCCTCTGCCGTCGAAAAACCCGCGTATTGCCGAATCGTCCATGGCCGTTGGCGATACATCGTGGCATAGGGGCCTCGCAAAAACGGAGCATTTCCAGGCAGCGAATCCAAATGGTCCAAACCCACCAAATCATCGGCGGTATAAATCGGCCGGATCGGAATCGGTTCGTCGGTTACGCGTGACAGACCGGGTGATTGCGATCGTTTGTCTGCTTGCTTCCGAGAAGCGTTGCACGATGAACATTCGGCTCGGGGATCAACCACATTTTTGTTGGTGCCGCCACCGCGAAGCGGCACGTTGGCAAAATTGGGAATCGGACTCACTGTGACACCTCTCTGGACGCTTGATCCCCCAGCATACGATTCATTTGCGGAATCGAGTCGCCGCCTTGTGCTGCAACGAACATCGCCTCGGCTAAGTTAGGGCCGTGTTCGAACAGCGGAATGGCAACGTGGCCATCGCCATGTTCCGCACACCGCTGTATCGCCATTTGCCGCAGCCGATCCAAATCTGGCGATGTACGCCGAACGACGCGATCGCGCGAGTTGACGAATTTGGTCACTCCGACAATGGTCTTCTCGCCATACGCAAACTGGCTTGCCCACTTCTGAGCCGATTGTGCGACCTGCTTTGCGACCCAGCCGTTTCGCACACAGGCGAGCATGCCTCCACGACGCTCGACTTCCTGAAAAAGCGTCCACGCCTGCTCGCACAATTGATTCGTGACCGTTTCAAAAAAATAACTTCCCCCACTCGGATCGACCACGCGGCGGAGCTGAGCCTCTTCGCTGAGGATCAACACCGTGTTGCGAGCCATCCGTCGCCCGAATGTATCCGGCAACTGTATCGCATGATCCAGTGGGAGCGATGTGATCGTGTCGGCACCTCCGAGTAGCCCCGCAAACACGGCGACGCAATTGCGAAGCAAATTGAGGTTCAGATCGCGATCCGTCATCACGCGAGAACTGGTGCAGGTTTGTATCTTCATTGCCGACGGCGATCCGCCGCATGCGCTGAGCACTCGAGCCCAAAGGACGCGTGCGGCACGCAGCTTGGCAATCGATAGAAAATGGTCCGTACCGAGACTGTAGCGAAACAATATTTGTGCGGCCGCTTGATCGATCGATAATGACTCGGTTCGCGAATCACGCGCAGTGGTCATCGCACGCAGATACTGCACCGCCGTGGCGATCGAGAACGCGAGTTCTTGTGTGTCGGTTCCGCCACCGTCGTAATAAGTGGTACTGTCGACGGCGACGGAGCTGACATGAGGAAACGTTCGCGACGTCCAAGTGGCAAGATCCGACAAACCGAGCATCGGTTTGCCGCGGAGCCGGGACAGTGATGGATCTCGCGAGAGCGTGCCGATCGGGTCGGCAGCAAACGCGCCTCGCGCTTCAGTAGGATCGACGCCGCGTCGTTCCCACAATGCCGCGATCGAGGCTGCGGCGGCTAGAAAACTGTTGCCTGCGTCCACTGCAATTGCGGTTTGGTCCAGCGGTATCGCCGCGAGCGCCGTGTCAAAGTCGCTCGCTTCGTAAAGCATCACGCCATCTTCACCGAGTAGCTCGTTACTAAGCAACTCGTCGCCTCGTGTCCCATCGCAAGGTTTTTCGTTGGCCGTGTTTCGGTTCGCGCTGAAGACTTGCCATGATCCCGAGCGGACCGCACGGTCCAGCCGCAATTCCAACGAGGTCACTCCGCCCTGCAAGTCGTCCAACGCTGCACGATTGGTCTGTTCGGGATCGGGATGTGAGTGTCGCTGGCGAAGGTCGACCGCCATCGATTTACCGCGTTCGGTCGTCACGCCGCGAAGCAAGAAATCGCGATCCGGGATCATCGGCGATGAAGCGTCAGATCCACTGCGAGTGTAAAGCGTTTGCAACACGATTTCGTCGTCGGATCGCCAGTCGACGGCTTGTGGAGTTGTCGGCTGTTTGATGTCTGCCGAGCGGGGATCGTTGGGTTGGGAACACGCGACCTTGGGCGCGGTGGAAGCTTGCGCGGAAAAGCATTTGGGATCGAGCATGTTGGAGGCCATCGACGCAGAGTCTAACTTCGGAACCAACCCCCCTCATTGTAATCGATGGCAATCACCGCGTGCGAGTCTGACACAATTCTGTCAAAACACCCCCACAACTGTTCGGATGTATAAATGCGACATCCATTTGATCGGCGCCGGGACGTGGAACCGGGTCGATCATGTTCAGCCCGAATTGAGTCAACTGATCGATTCGCGCGGGAAGATCGTCGACCAAGAAGGCAAGGTGATGAAGCCCTTCGCCGCGTTGATCGATAAAACGCGTGATCGGGCTTTGCGAATCGGTCGATTCAATTAGCTCGATGCGGATGTCGCCAATCCGGTAAAACGCAACCCGTACATGTTGGTTGGGGACCTCCTCGATCCCTTCAAAAATCGCACCTAATACGTCTTCGTAGTATGCCTGCTGCGGCTCGATCGCTCGGACCGCAATGCCAATATGGTTCAGGGATTTCACCGGCTTCATTGAGGTCTCCAATTGCAAAGTGTCGTCGAGGGTCCAGGCAGCGGCGAACGAGTATCAGGGGTGAACAAACTCGTCTTCCGAAAGTTTTTGATCGTTGTTCTTGTCAAACTTGGGGAAGCGTTTCGGAGCTTCGTCGGGATCGGGCTGATGCAACAAAAACTCTTCGAGCGTTAAGAATCCATCTTGGTCGCGATCGCGTTTGGCGAACATTGCCGTACGCGACTTGGCATTCTGTGCCCGCTTTTGCTGATCCTGTTTCAATTTCTCGGCTGCCGCGGCGCGCTGCTTCACGCTCTTCCATTGCGGTTTGGGATCGGGTTGCTGGTCAAGTATTGCGACCATCTTGGCGACCACCTCGGGGGATTTGCTGGCAATATTTTGAGTCTCCAGCGGATCTGTTTTATAGTCGTAAAGTTCCATCTCGGCAGAATCCGGTTTCGCGCCGATCTCTTTCCATTGGACCATGCGGTACCGCGAGTTGCGGATCGCACGCCCGAGTCGTGAAGATCGCGGGTAAACGTGGGTCACATAGTCGCGGACGTGTTGGCTCGGGTCTCGAACCACCGCCGCTTGGCTGACGCCATCGAGATTGCGTGCCGTTTCGATTCCAGCTAATTCAACCAGCGTTGGATAAATGTCGACCGTTTCCATCATCGCGCTGGTGGACGCATCACGCGCAGCACCGGGGGCGGCAATGATCACCGGGATCCGTGCGGCTTGCTCGTAATTGGTGTGCTTGCACCACATCCCGTGGTCACCCAGGTGCCAGCCGTGGTCGCCCCACAAAACGATGATCGTGTTGTCCGCGAAACCGTAATCGTCGATCGCCGCGATGACCTTTCCAATCTGGGCGTCCGCATAACTTGTTGCGGCATAGTAACCGTGAATCAGATGACGTGTGGTGGACGAATCAATCGGTCCCTTGATTCGCATGTCGCTGTAATTGCGAAGCTCACCCCCGCTGGTCCCGGCGTACGTGGGGGCATCGGTTGGCGGCGACGTTACCTCCGGCATCGGCAACTCAGTGGGGTGATACAGATCCCAATATTTTTTCGGTGCGACGAATGGCAGGTGCGGTTTCAAAAAACCCGCGGCAATGAAGAAAGGTTGCTCGGGATTCTTTTTCGCTTCCGCAATACGCTCGATCGTTTCCATCGCGATCTTGCCATCTCCGTAGGTCTCGTCGGATACGTCGGCCGATTCGGTTGCCGGACCTCGTTTTTTACCTTTGGCATCCGGGACAATGTTTTTTACGTTAGCGTCAAGCACATAGCTCGGCCCTTTGGGACGCCACGACGGCACGCTCCACGATGCTTTGTCATCGATATTGCCGTGTCCGATGTGATAGATCTTGCCTAGCCCCTGGGCGAGATAGCCGTTGTTTTTAAAGTGTTGGCTCAGCGTTACCACTTCGCCTCGTTGTGGATCCTGTGCGGTCAACTCGGCGGTCGCCAATCGAAAATGGGTGGGCAAGTCATAGACGCCGATGGTTTGCGGACGCAGCCCCGTCATCAGCGAATTGCGACTCGGTGAACAAACGGCTTGGTTACAGTACGCGGAATCGAAACGGACACCACGCTTTGCCAATGCATCGATATTGGGCGTGACAGCAACGGGGTCTCCAAAGCAACCGATCGTTGGCTTCAAATCGTCGACGCAGATAAGCAAGACGTTAGGTCGCTCGGCCGCCGATCCGGCCGCCGGGGATGCAACCAAAAGAAATAAGCCAAATAACAATGCGATGCGAGGCATTGATGAACTCCGAAGGATGGATCGAGGGTAGGTTGTCGAGACGAGAACCTTTAATATAGTCGCTGCGAGATGTCGCGGAATCCAGCCGCGCGTCCACGGTTTGTCGATTCGGATCTTTTTGGTCGCAAACTTGTCTGCGGCGAGCGTCGTCGGTTCAGATCGTTATTGCGAATCACTCACTCTTACCTGCTAACACTGTTACAAAGATGAATTTACCTACTCGAAAACTCGGACGCACCGGCATCGAAGTCACTCAGCTTGGTTATGGCAGCATGGGACTTCGTGGACCCAAGACATGGGGTGTACGTGTTGTCAGCGACCAGGACGCCGAATCATTCTTGAATCTTGTGCTCGATTCCGGAATCAACTTCATTGACACCGCACCTGATTATGGCGCTAGCGAAGAGCGGATCGGCCGTTTTATTGGTTCGCGACGATCCGAGTACTTTTTGGCCAGCAAGTGTGGCTGTGTCTACACGCAGCACGACGACCACTTGGAAATCGACCATCACTGGAAAAAGGATGTGATCCAGCGTAATTTAGAATTAAGTCTGGCGCGAATGCAAACTGGGCATCTCGATTTGCTTCAGTTCCACGGCGGAGACGCCGAAACGTTGGAGCGTGAAGGATTGATTCGCCAGTTGGTCGATTTTCGTGCTCAAGGCCTCGTCCGGTTCATCGGCATTTCCACCAAGCTGCCCGAGATTACGAATTTGATGAAGCTGGGCGTTTTCGACACCTTTCAAGTTCCCTATTCCGCGCTCGCGCCCGAGCATCACGACGCGATCACGCAGGCGGCCAACAACGGGGCGGGAATCATCTTACGAGGCGGGATCGCCCACGGTGGGCCTGACGCCGAGATCAAGCGACCGGCGCTTGACGATGTCTGGACTCGCGCGAAACTGGACGAACTGCTGCCCCAGGGTATGTCACGCGCCGAGTTGATTCTGCGTTACACGCTGTCGCATCCCCATTGCCACACCACGATTGTGGGAACGTGTAATCCAGGACACCTGGCCGAGAATATTGCCGCGGCCAAGAAAGGATCGCTACCGGACGATCTGTATCAAGCGGTCACCCAGCGCGTCGCCAATGCCGTGTCACCGTGACACGGCATCGACAACGCGGTTGAATTTGGCTGGTTCGCTTTCCAAACGCTATTCGACCAACGTTGCTCCGCCATCGAACTGTTGCATCAAGCTGTAGTCAGGAGCACGCGGCTGAGGACGCGATGGCAAACAACAATCGTTGCAGCCACCGATCATGCCCGATTCGCGTGTCCCGGACAGCGTCAGCAAATATTCCGGATTCAATTTGCCTGGATCAATCCACAATCCTTCGGCCGTCAATTCCATTGTGCCAAGATCAAAGTCCAAGCTGCGACGGACCACTTCGTAGTTAACAAAAATGTTCAGCAGCGAGTTCTGTGCGTCCAACAAGTCGTTCAACGCACTGATCGCATCGCGAGCGGCAGTAGGGCCGCTGCTGCGACCCCGAGCATCGTTGAGTGCGCGAATGTCGGCATTTAATTCAATCTGCGATGCTGCGATGCTGACCGCTTGGCGACCAAGTTCGAAGGTCAAACGGTTGGCCTGCAATTGCCGAATCTCAGCACGTACTTGCTGCCAAACATCATCCTCGAATCCGTAATAAGCCCGTTTGGCTTGTTCGTAGGCGATCAACGTCGCACGATAATTGTTTCGCTCAATCAAACGCGTGATCGGGGCATCCCATTGCAATCCGACTCGCAAACGTCCCGTCGACGAACGCAGGTCCAACGGATTGTTTCCGACATTTTGCACGTCGCCATTGAAGACCACGTCAAGTGAACTTTCCAAATCGTTGGCCACGACTTCGATCAGTCGCCATTGGTCCACGAGATCGGCACGAGCATTGGCCCAATCGCGGCGGTTTGCACGAGCGATCTGCAGGGCGGTTGCAGGTTCGATTTCCACCTCGGGAAGCAATACGCTTTCGGTCCTGGCTCGTGCCTGGATCAGTTGCAACGTCAACACGTCGTCGGCCAGTTCGGACAACAAGTCTTGGGATACAAGGATGACGTTATCTCGCAACGTTTGAGCCACGACGCGTGGATCGGTGTCCTCGGGGCCTTGCGTCGCCAATTTTTCAATCGATGCGTCGAGCTGCTCGATCCGTTGTTGATAGGTGTTCAAACGCTCGCCGAGTCGATCGTATTGGTCTTTCAATATTTCGCTGAGCGAATCCAATCCTTCGATATTAAACAGCGACTCGTCGATTTCCGATGTGTTCAGCAGCGAACAGATTTGGGTTTTCTGTTCCTGGTACATCTTGCTCAATTGACGATTTTGACTTTGGCGTTCGGCCAATGATTCATTAAATCGCTCGATATCTTCCGCGATTCGCGGCAGGTCATCAACGATCAAAGTGCGGTTGAATTCTGCGAGCGGTTGAATTTCACCTTTCAATGTCAACAGCCATTTTGCCAATTCGTCATTCCATTCGATCTGAGACTCGGGCAACCCGGTCGCCTCATCCACCTTGAACGTTGCTCGTTCCAGGATCGAAACATTCAATCGTCCGACGTTGGTTCGGACCGACGCCAATTGTTCGCGGCGGCCAAGTAGATCGCGGTCGATCAACTCAAACCGTTGCAAGATGGGGTCTTCGAGCCGTGCGCAGATATACGGTGGCAAACCAAGGTTGCGAAGAAACGCGTCGACCGATCGCTCGTAGCCGGCTTGTTGTGCGACCAATTGGCTCTGCGAACGCAACAAACTCGATTGGGCCTGAGCAACTTGCAAGCGTTGACGGATGATTGTTTCAGCGTCATCCGGGATCGTGGTCAATTGCTCGATCAAGGTGTCTTCGAGGATCAGCAAGTTTTCCGATTGACGGGCAATGTTCTCTTCGAGGTTGCGGATCTGCAATTGAGTTTGCAGCAAGCCGAGATAGCCGCTCGCACTGCCACCGCCGGTTCCGAAGCCCTGTCCATTGATCGCAAGGTTGGGGCCGCCTGTACTGACTTGGCTCTCCAGCCCGCGTCCGATCGTAATGTTCAAAAAGAAGCTGCGGCGGTAGCGTTCAAAGGCGCGGACGTTGGCGAGCAGGTTTCGCTCGGCAAACGTCAAACCCTCCAGCACCTGGTCGCGACCGGCACCACGCAATAGCGGTTGCAGCAACGTGAAATCGAAGATGGTCGAAGCACTTTGCGAATTGGGGCCGCTCAGTTCCCAGACGATATTGTTCGCCACTCCTGCGATCAATTCACCACCGGTGGCAAAGCGACGTTCCAGCGAAAGTGGGCGACTGCCATTGCTATACGTGCCCACTTCGAACCGAGTGCTGCTGTTGCCGCCCCCGCCGCTGCGACGGCGACCATCGGCTGTCAAAAAAGTCTGGGCACCCCCAAAAAACTGCGTGTCAAATTGGAACCGCTGGTTGCTGACATCCAGTGCTGCCAAATAAAGTTCTTCAAGCTGAGCTTGGTATTCGGGCGAGTGCAGCAGCGCGATCCGAACCGCATTTTCAGCATTCAGCACCAACACGCCGTCCTCGTCCAGCGGCAGGAATTGCCACCAATCGGGACTTTCCGCAGTATTGGTGACCCCGGATGCTTCCCACAATGGGTAGCCGCGACGGCCATCAACACATTGCATGTATTCGTACGACGAAGGATCGTCGGTCGGGATCGGTTGAAAATCCAAGTCAAACGGATTGAACATCCGGCTGCGGCGATCGACATCG
>NZ_JBFHFD010000235.1:0-12126 GCF_041583735.1 Novipirellula sp. | reverse complement strand
TAGCACGATCGCCGAGTAGTCAGCGGGATTCACTGGGATCGTAAACCCAATGGTGATCAGGTTCACGCGGATATCGATCAACTTGAAACCGATCGGCAGCAGCGGAAAATCGCTGGCAGAATGGGTCAGAAAAATCCCGACTTTCACACTGGCGAAGACATCCGCGCGGACCTCGATCCGCAGCCCATCATCAAACGCATCGTCTCCGTCGCCGGAATAAGTCCCCGCAGAATAGTTTTGCGTAAAGCTGGTCAGAATATCAAATTCATTCGCGCGGACACGTCCATCGCCGTTGGGGTCGTGAAAGTTTTGATCCTGGCCGAGATGCAGCGACAACTCAAAACCCACACGGGCTTGAATAAAGTCCGCGAACTTACCACCGGCAACCACCAAAAATGGATCCACGAAGACGCCAAGTCCGACGCCTCCGAGAATTCGCACTTGTGGTTCATCCATCCGCGTGCTGGCGCCGCTGGCCCCGAGTCCGCTGGCGGCACCCGATTGGCTGCCTGCTCCGACGTTCAAATTTCCGATCGCGCTAGGATTCGGTTCGACGCCTTCGAAATCGTCAAAGTAGAATCCATCGACGATATCGTCCGCATTGCCGGTAATGCCAAGCCGTTTCAACCCGGTGGTGTCGAACGCCATTGTATAATCGGCGCGGGCTTCGAAAGAAACCGAGATAAACGGCACCGCATACTTGTAGGAATCCAGTGGTTTACCGACGACCTTGGCGACCGCTTTGTTGACGAGCGTTCCAATCGTACTTTCCCACGTCAATGGTTGCAGGTGATACAAGATCAACGACAACTCGGGAGTGCTATAGGTCATCAGATGGCTGTCCGCTTCGGAGCGTCCATCAAACCCGGTTTCACCGAGCAATAACCCAAACGACTCTGCAAAGATCGGCAACTTGATCGCGTCATACGTCAATCCGGATCCTTGTTGAAAGTGATCGTTGTTGATGATTTTGTTCGTCAACCCACCGATCCCCTCGACCTTCTTTCGTCCAGGCAATAATTGGGTGGCCACCAAACTTTGCGCTGCCTCGTGAGCCGAGCTCGACGTGTCGCGGGCGATCGCTGCGACTTGACCTAGGATCGAACCGGATCGCGAACCATCCGCGTTCTGCACGGCGATATCACTGCCACGGAATCCGACAAACGACCCTGTGGTCGCAAACGTTCCGCCGCTGATCGTCAGCACGGTATCGCTGACCGAAGCGATCGTGTACGTGCCTGGATTGTTGTCGCCGGTGATACGGATCGTTTGCCCGACGGCAAAGCCAGCGTCGATCCATGTGGCACTCTCGGAGCTTGTCAATGTGATCGCGGTCGCTGAGAAGTTCACGTCGACCGCGCCGGTCATCCGCAGCGGCTTGTCTTTGAGCGATCCAAAGCTTCGTTCGGCGTTGACGCTGGGGTCAAACAAATCGCCCGATTGGCCTCGCGCCACCGATCCATCGACAATGAAGCTGCCGATATCGATCCACTCTTCGCCGGTCAACATCATGATCGGCAGCAAGGTGATGTCGTCGAATTCTCGGTTTTCAAACAGATCCGAAAAGAATTCACCGATCGCGTCGCGTTCGAACGGTTTGCCTCCGTCGGCCAACGCACGAAGCGCTGTGGCGGCACCGGTGAAGTCCCCGATCTGAGTCTCGCCGCCAAACGTGCCGGGAGCACTCGCGTAGGAGGTCCTGCCAAACAACAGCGACACGATCGGCATCGCCTCGCTCTGCAAAAAGACCAAAAGTGGATCGACCGCTTCCAGTGCGACGCTCATCCGAGTGATCGCAGGACCTAGAAAATCGCGAACAAAACCGACCACCTCGAACTGCACATCATTGAATGCGATCGACGGCGTGCTCGTTTCGCTGAGCAACGACGACGTCACATCCCAATCCCAATTCGTGATATCCAATTGCATGCGATACGGCGGAAACGCGGCGCCGGTAGGCAGATCGGTCTCGAGATCCAATGAAATCGGGTTTACCGTGAACTCCGCTCCCACCTTCTCGCTGATACTCAACAACGTTGGCAGCGGGGCCGCACTGAATCCAGTTTGCGGAATGTTGGGAAACGGGGCCGCAGCAATCAGATCGTTCAGCGACAACCGCGGGGTGCCGATGACCGAAGGATCCAAGAAATCAATTACAAACGTGCCGGACATCTCGGATTGTTGTGGCGTTTGATCCCAAACACGAAACGGCAACACCCCCATCGTGGCGGTCATGCCATGCAGTTCATCCTTTCGCACAATACCGGTCGACGAGGTTTCATTTTGCAGTACGGTGTCGACTGTGATCGTTCGTCCCGAAGGATCAATTGCCAGGATGGTGTAGACACCGTTGTTATTACTCGTGCCGGTGATTGTGATCGAATCACCGAGACGAAAACCATCGTCGACCCAACTACCGCTGCTGCGAGTGATCTCGTCACGCAGATCGATCGTAAACGTCTGAGGTGGCAGATTCGCAAACTCGAGTAACTTCGGCGTGAAGTTTTCGGTCACGTCGGTGAACGTCAAACTAGGGCGTCCGGTCAGCGAAACCTGATACACCTCGATGCTGATCCCACTTTTCGGGCCTTCGGCGACCACGCGGTCAAGCGAGCTGGCGGTCGGAGCAAGATTGGCATCGGTCGACTCGAGCGTTAATTCCAAACCGAACGGATCGATCGAGGCGATCACATATTGGCCGTTGTTGGCGTCCGAATGACGAACCTCGATGATTTGGCCGATGCGGAATCCATCGAGGATCCAATTGCCGCGATCACGGCTGATCTTGGGTGCTCCGGTCACGGGATTGGTGAACGTCAATTGAGGGTCGCCCGTCATCGACACGGCCGCTTGCGGCAATGCGACGTCCAGGACAATCTCTAGATCATTGGCACGCTGGACGTCGATGTAGACGCCATCCGCAATGCTGACACCGACCGACAACGGCAAGTGAAATCCGAACATAACATCGGCGAGTGCGTCAAGTTCTAACCCCAGCCCCGGCAACAACAGATCAAGATCGACCGGGGACTCGAGCGTTTCCGTCGGAGCGACCAAGTCCATTTGAAACTCGACTCCGACGACGAGTTCGCGTCCCTCTACCGTCACCGAATCGGTGACCATTTTGACATCGTCGATGTTGACGACACTGTCGCCGGACGCAGGGTCATTCTGTAACCAATCGAAACCCCCGGGACCAAACGCGTCAAAAATGCCTTGACGCACCGAGTCGATCGAAATCGACTTGCCATATAAATTCAAGTTGTCGACAACCGAATCACGCATCTGCAACAGAAAATCAGCGGCCTCGGCCAATTGGTTGCCAACCAACGGCAATTCATTCCCCAACAACGACGTGTCCAGCGCCGCGTCAAGCTTGGTGAATAGGTCGTAAAACCCAAGCTTAAATCCGTCCATCGTGTCGGAGAGCGAGAAATTCTTGGTCAGATCCTCGAATGTGGGCCAGTTGCCGTCGCCGCCGACAAGGTTCGTCGTCAGCGAACTGCTGCCGCCGGCGGGAGCGTTGATATTGCTGACACTGGCGGTAATGAACGGCACCGTCGTGGGCGCATCGCTGGGGATCACTTGCTCAGGAAAGGCTAGTTCAAATTGGGCATCCAGTTCACCTGCCACCTGGATCGCCGTCGACGCAGCCGAAGCAGCATCGCGTGCTTCGCTTGGCGATGTCAACGTGGTGTTGGTTTGCAGGTCGACCGTGTAGGTGGCCGGCGCGGTGGAGGCCCCGGCTCCGTCAGCGTCCAGAATCACATAACCACTAATGACTTGGGCGGGCAGACTGCCCAGCAGCGTGGTGAAGGTCAACGCATCATCATTCACACCTTGAATGTCAAACGAAGCTTCGGTGCCCGAACCGGATCCAGCGGCTCCGGCTAGAAACGGCGATGGAGCATTTGGATCGGACAAATCAATCCCAAGGCTGACTTCAACCACCCCGTCCGCATCAACTTGCATCGGGGCAGCGCTAAGTGTATCGACGATCGCAGCGACCTTCTGCAGTCCCTGAGCCGTTAAATCGATCCCCAACTTGGTCAAATCCAAGGAAACCGGAAGCGTCGTGCTGATCGCGTCGAGATCAAGCTGCAAATCGAGCATCAAGTGCTTGTTCGCTGCATCGAAACTTAACCCCGCAACCAGCGAGGCACCTTCCAAAGGCGCGGACAATTGAGCATTCAGCGACTGTAGCGACTTGGGTTGCAGTTCCTCAGGCAACGCTTTTAGTTCTTGCACCCGATCCTGGAACGCTTTGCCAAAACCAAACAACTCTCCGAGACTTTTCGAGAAGCCCGGCAACCGATCCGCCAGCTTCGATTGCGTCTGAAGTTCGACAAGGTAATCGCCCACCGAATCGAGATAGTCAAACATATCGGCGAGCGTGAGGTGCTCGACGGCGACAAGCAGACTTTGAACATCATCCACTCCGGGGATGACCGGCGTGACGATTTCAAGATTGTCACGCACGTTGTACAGGTTGCTGATATCGACCTCGAAATCGGTTTTCAGCCCACTGCTGACTCCCGTGATCGCGGGCTCTGGCTGCAGCTTCATGTTCAGATCGAGCGAGTTGGTGAAGTTCACCTGGTCGTTGACTAACCAAGGGAACGGGTTGCCCAAACCGCCCCACAATTGCCCCACCGTCGATGGTTCCAACGTCAACGATGCTGCGACATTGGACGTCGCACTCGCAATCGTCAAATCCGAAAAATCGACCGCTAACGCGCCGTAATGTCCACTACCACTGGCCCCCGATGCGGAAACATCCAGATCGAATTGCAGCGTCGGTGTCGAATCGGACAGGACCTTCAAGTGGGCTGCTGCGGTGTCACCGTGCAACGGATCGCCTCCGAGCAGTTTCGCCGGTGACTTCAGCTCGATCACAAACTCGGGATCCAATTCGTTGCCGGCCGGGGTGCTGAAATCAACGTTCACCTCCGAACCGCTGGCCAACCCAAGATCGGTCGCGGCAAAACTGCCTCCGGCATTGGCGACCGTAAACGTCGACACGGCGCCGGCTCGTCCGCGATCGATCAGCGAGATCGTCCCAGTTCCTGAATCGGTAAAGACTTCGAAAGCAGCCGTCGTCACGCCGGCACTCGTGGCGGCGTCCGCAATTCGGTCCGCCAAATCATTGATCGTCACGGGCGGCACACTGACATCGAGATCGACACCAAACGACGTGCCTCCTCCGCTGAGAGTGATGGTTAAATCAGCGGCAGTCGTGCCGTTGGTGCGAACCACCACGCCACCATTGCCGTCAAACAGCCGTGAATCGGAAACGGAGGCTTGATCCTTTGCCTCGGAGGCTAAACCAAGGCTGACGCGGGCTCCGGAATTGTTCAGCGATGCGACAATCAGCTCGTTAGCGATCGTGTATGTCGAAGTCGCATCGATCGCGGTGTCCCAATCGGAATCCAATGTCAACGTATCGGCGGTGTTGGCAATGATCGTTGCACTTTGCCCTGCGCCGGTGCCACCGGTGATCGTCACGACGCGTCCCACCAAAGCGTCTGCGGCAAACGATGTAAACGCAGCGGTGTCCAAAAGTTCGTCGGCGGCGGCGCCGCTTTCCGCTGTGCCGGTAATCGAGGCTGCAGTTGACGTCCGATCCACCAACACGATCCCCGCATCGGCAATCTGTACATCAAAATCCCAACCCGCTGAGAACGACGATGAACTTGGCAGCGTCAAACCGGCCGCCGTCGCTGCCGCTTCGATCTTGCCAATCAAGTCACCCAGTGTCACCAATGAATGTTCAATCGCGGTAAACGTGCTGCCGCCGAAGTTGCGTTGTTTTGGTGCACCGTCAATGCCGAGTGAGGCGGCGGACGTACCGGTCACTGCCAAAGCGGGCGCGCCGACCGGCGTCGTCGCATCGATCAAACTAAGTGTGCCACGCGCCGCATCAAGGCTGGCGAATCCCGTCAACCGGCTTGACACTTCGTAGTTGTCGCCAGCGGTAGGTGGCGTGTTCCAGTCGCTGCTCAGCGTCAATGTATCGGCAGTGTTGGTGGTGATCGTCGCGGTTTGCTCGCCGACAACCACTTGACGCCCCACCAAGCTATCGACCGCTCCGAAGGGTGCCGAGGAATCGATCAACTGATTCGCGGTGGCGCCTGCTGCGATGGTCCCGGTGATCGCGTCGGCGGCATCGGCGGCGGCAGCGATGGCTTCGACCAATTCACCCAGCGTCACCGGTGCCGCGCTTGTCGAAGCCACCGCAGCATCCAAATCGACGTCAAAGGTGGTGCCATCATTCAAGGTGAATTGCAAGTCGGCGTTGGCATCGCCCGAAGTCGGCACGCCCGCGCCTGCGTTGAGGCTTGCCAGTGTGACCGAGGCGAGCGTCGGATCAAAATCAACAGCGAACGTAGTCCCATCGGCAAGATGAACGCGAATGTCGTCGACACCTTCGAGCAGTGCGACGCCGGCACCCAAGTTCAACTGCGAAATCGGCGTCGATGACGACAGCGGCGTGTCGAAGCCGACGTTCGTCAACGCGAGTTCGAACGGCAGATGCAGTGTCGCGGTGGGATTCAAAAGATCAATACTGCTGGTCGTGCTCAAACCACTGAGCGATCCAAAATCGGGCAGGTTCAGCGTGTCGGTTGAATCCGCAAAGGTCTTAGCGATGTCAAGCGTGAAGCGGAACGTCGACGTCGTCGCGTCGTAGCTCATTGGACCTACGGTCGTGTAGGCGGAACCGCCTCCGGTGGGAAGCGAGAGCATCTGCTGAAGCGTTGCAAAGTTTGCCCCGGGGTTGGGTGCTAATTGAATCACCGATTCGTCAGTGTCATCGCCGACGACGTCCTTCTTCACCGCAACCGCGGTCAAACCCAACTTGGCGGCCGCCGCGTAGTCCTCGCTCGATCCATTCTGTTTGGCGGTCACATGAAACTTGTCGCTGTCCGACGCACCACTGGTTTTATCGACCAAAAACAATGCACCATCGGATTCGGTGATGACCTCAAATTTCGCAGTCCCTGGCGATGCGGTTTGGATACGGCTTGCGACATCGGCCAATGTCGCGGTGCCATCGAGATCGACATCAAACGCAGTCCCGTCACGCAAAGTGACCGTGAATTCGGGAGCACTATCACCGCTGGTCCCCAACAATGAACTCAACGTTTCGCCCGACTCGGGCACCCCGACGATGTCGGTTAGCGGCGTGGCGACGGTGTGCGGTGGCAATTCGATTCGCTTGAGAAACTCGTCCTCATACAAACCGTCGACGTCAACCAAATCACCGAGGATGGCGGTGGTCCCTAACAACAGTCGCTCATTCTCAAACGTCTTCGAACCCAACACGTCCAAGTAGCTGCCGAACTGCTGCATCACTTGCAGCACCGATTTGGCGTTGAGGTTGTAAAAGTCCTGGATCCCTAGCGAAGTCAAGTTTTCGCTGAACGTTGGTGTGGTGGCACGGAACAAATCGTCGCTGAAATGAATCGTTGCGGGGGTGCCATCGGTGACCCCCGTCACGTCGGTTGCCGTAGCGTAAAGGTCGATGTCCAGCTGTGCGGTCGCAGCGGTGTCCAAGGCGAAGACGTTCACTCGATTTGTGTTTTGCAGTTCGTTGATCCGCAGCACTCCGTCGGACGCGCCGCCGTTGGTGCCGTCCATCCCCATCAACGCTTGGGTATTCAATGTGGTGTCGACATCCAAAACGATCGTGCTGGACGCACTCGCCGGCCCGTGTGGCCCGACGCCCAAGCCAAGCAGCCCCGCATTGAGGTCAAACGAGGCATTGGTGACATTTACGTCGGCAGTGACGCTGATATCGTTGTCAAAATCGGCAAAGAAGAACGGTGCGGCGGTGGCATCCACGCCAACGCTGAAATCCCACTGAAACCCAGTGGTCAGATTGGCGGTCGCGTCAGAGGTCGTCATCCATTCCTCGAGCGCCCCATCGAGCCCCAGGATGGTCTCGCCAAGATCAAGCGAAACAGCCGAGTGCGTCACCGACGCGACGACGCTGAGGTCCAGCGTCATCACATCTCCGCTCATCACTCCGGTTGCGCCGACCGTAAACGTCAAATCGCCGGGACCGGAGTAGCTGCTGCCGCTGAGCGAGTCCAAGGCAGTTAGCAGCCCAACCAAGTCGGGATCATCCGAACCTAGGCTAGAAAAATAGGCCGCGATGGGCTGCGTCAGAGATTGGTCGAGAATCTCGCCGATCGGTAGGTAATCACCGATCGATTGACCTACCAGCTCGATTTTCTCGACTAGGTTGTCAAACGACTCAAGCTCGGCACCCAAGTCAGCTAGTTCATCGAGCCCATCATTGAGTGCGGTTTGGGCGGCGGTTTGATCCAAGACGAGTGGAAGCCCCGAAAAATTGCTGGCCGCTGCATAGCTGACTTCGCTCGAATCACTCGCTTGCACGACGACGTTTCCACCGGACTGAGTCACCCCCAAGGGGACGCTAACGTCCGAGAAGTCGACGGTGCCGCCACCGGCGTCGACGATCGTCGCGGTGCCCCAAGCATCATCGAACTTGAACGTATCGCTGCCGGAACCTCCGCTGAGCGTTGCCGATTTGCCAGCGAAGTTTTTTAGCGTGATCACGTCGTTGCCGCCGGCCGCGTTGACGTTCACCCCGGTGATTGACCCGATCGCGATCGTGACTTTATTGGGATCACTATCGGAATCTGATATTCCACTGGCGGTGATCGGACTGTTATTAGAGATCACATAGTTGCCACCTGAAATCTCGACCGTAAACGCATCGTTGGCATTGTCATTGTCGGTCACCACCAATTGGTTACCGCTGAGTGAAACATCGGATGCTAACAGTCGCCGTCGTTCGAGCGATTCAAACGACGAACGTCGTGTCGCGAGACGGTTGCGGGAATTCTTTTTGCGTAACGACTTACGAGTGGTGGCAAGACGGGAGCGACGGCGCAGCTGAGCAAGGAGTGAGTCGAGTTTCATCGCTGAAAATCCCAAATCCGTTCGGGTCTAATAGTCCAACGCCAGCCTTCATGGCCGACGCATGTCGGTCAGAATCGAAGCGAGCTTGAGGCAAACTTCGAAAATTCCTGACCTTCTGTCGAGCTATTAGTAGTCGAAACGGCGACACAGCTCCAGACGAGTTTCACGCAGAAACTCAATTGTCGATTTTCTGATATCGCCCTATCGGCGTCGGTCCCCATTTGCTAGTTGGAGGGGACAACCACGAAGATTTCCGCTTAATAACGCAATTTGCGAGGCCCGGTCGCTTGCTCGCGGTATCCGTCGCGGTTGCCGCGTGGGCGAAAAAACTTCATCAAACCAACCTTTCGCAATGTCATCAGGCTGAGCCCACCTCCCAAAATCTTGCCACTGTCCAGAAATTCACCATGACACCGCACCCCACCTCGCCTCGCCTAAATACCTCCGCGGTTCGCCAAGCTATCATTTGCCTCTGTTTGATAGCAATTTCGATCACATCCTCCAGCTTTGCGCAAGAGTTCGATGACGAGAGTCTTTCTGGATTCCTGACCGAAGGTGTCGGAGCACCAACGACGAGTGAATCCGAACCCCAGATCGTGCAAGCCAGCATGGAGGACTATGCCGGCTCGAGCGATCTGAGTATCCAAGTTGCGGAGTTGCAGGCTCAGATGAGCGAGCAAAATTTCGAGATCGCCTCACTTCGCTCGGAATTGCAAACGCCGCTTCGTCGCGTTCGCCCCCCCCAGCCAGCGAAATGGTTTGTCACTTATGAAAGCGTGGTGGTGCAACCGATCCAAAGCAATTCAACCGGTTTGATCACCGAACGCGAAGACGATGTGTTTTCGCATGTCATGTTCCCTTGGGTGATGCAACACAGCCCGCGAATCCAATTGGGCCGCGAAGCCAACGATGAAACACTGGGATGGCGCGTTCGTTATTGGCAATTCCGACATGGCGAATCGTTCGAGGCGAGTGATGCCAACGGGCTGATCCCCGCCAGCTCGTTCACGCTGGGTACCGTGGGCTATCTATTCGAAGACGGCGACGCATCCACAGGACTTCAATTCGTCGAAGAAGGCGTATTCACGAGCAGCATTCGCACCGATGTGATCGATTGGGAACTGCAACGACAAATCGTCGAACCGCTGGATGTCTACGCCGGGATTCGTTATGCCAAGATCGCGCAGCGTTATCACGCGATGACCGATGCAGGCAACCTTGACGCCCGCAGCGAATTTCGTGGTTTTGGCCCCACTGTAGCAATGCGATTTACACACACTTTGCCGCTAAACGCATTGTCGCTATTTGGCAACGCGCGAGGATCGTTGTTGTTCGGACAAAAGGACTTCACTGCGGTGGACGATGTCAACGAGTACACTCAAACGCTGAACGCGATCGATCTACGCTCGACCGAGGACGCGGTTCACTCGTTCGCAGGCAATGCCGAGATCCAATTAGGTTTGCGATACACACCGGCGACTTGGTTCTCGATGCAAGTTGCACTGGAAGCCCAACATTTCATGGACGTCGGCGGCGCGAATCCCACCGGCGTGTTCACCGGTCCTGATGGCGGTATGTCTGGCGACAGCCCGCTGGATGACAACCTCAGCTTCATCGGCGTCAGCAGCGGTATCGAATTGGCGTATTAAGCCACGCCCCGACGCTTCCCTCCGTAGCGAAAGTCGCCAAGACTTTCGTTCTGACCGCACGGTTTTTGAAGCGGCGATGCGCGAGCACCGCTCCGCGATAAAAGCCACTCGATTAGCACCAAAGTAGATGGCGATGGGCACTGGCCTGCTCGGCAACAGGCAATGCGTGGGATAAGCCGCTCCCATGCAAGCGGCTCATTCGATCAACACACCGCCGGCGTCATTTCGCTACGACCGCTGCGTGTTCCAAAGAGCGAGCAGTTCAACGAGATGCTCGGTTGCTTCGACCATTTCGTCCAAACACGCAAATTCACGAACGCTGTGGATGTTGTGCTGACCGCTCGACAAATTTGGTGTCGGCAATCCTTTCTCGGTCAATTGGCTGCCATCGGTTCCGCCCCGCACGATCTCGCGGCTACAGGGGCGGCTGAGGTTTTTGAACGCCTGTTCCGCAAAATCAACCGACTGAGGCAGTTTTTCCAGTCCTTCGCGAAGGTTGCGGTATTGGCGATAGATTTTGACATCGGCTTTGACCCCTGGCGTTTTCTTTGCCGCCGTTTCAGCCGCCTGGCGAACGATGTCGGCGTAGCCATCCAAGTCCTCGGAATCAAACGACCGCAATATCAATTCCACCGTCGCTTCGCCCACACCGCCATGGATTGCGTTGGGGTGAATAAACCCCTGACGCTCCGAAGTGGTTTCCGGGGTCATGTTGTCACGAGGCAATTCGGCAACGAAATCGGCGGCCGCGCGTACCGCGTTAAGCATCACGTCTTTGGCGATCGCGGGGTGGATATTGTTACCCTTGAATCGAACGGTTGCACCGTCAGCCGAAAACGTTTCGACATCGATGTCACCGGCGCCACCACCATCGACGGTATACGCGACGGTCGCATTCAGTTTCTCGAGATCGATTTTGTCGGTGCCGTGACCAATTTCTTCGTCACAGGTGAATAACAAACGAACGTCCCCGTGTTGCAGATGCGGGTTTTCGATCAACGTTTGGGCAAGCTCCATGATGATTGCGATCCCAGCCTTGTCATCGCCGCCGAGCAACGTCGTTCCGTCGGTCGTTACCAGCGTCTTGCCGATCATCGAAGCCAATTCGGGTGTGTCAGAGAATGAGATTTCGATCCCCGAAGCCAGCGAGATATCACCTCCGGCGTAGGCTTCGATGACTTGCGGGTTCACGTTTGCACTGGGGGCCTCGGGCGACGTGTCCATGTGCGCCACCAGGGCGACCGCCGGAGTTCCGCCGCCGTTGGTTGCCGGAACCGTGCCCCAAACCAAGGCGTTTTCGTCCATGTGAGCGTCCGAGATGCTCATCGCGACCAACTCTTGCTCCAATAGCTGAGCGAGGGTTCGCTGTTTTTGCGTACTGGGATACTCGTCACTGGTGGGGTCCGCTGCGGTATCGATTCGCACGTAACGCAAAAATCGTTCGAGCAACCGTGATGCATTGATGGTGACGGAGGGGTTTTGGTTCATGGTTTATCGTGTGAATATGGCCAAGTTTTGATATCTTTAC
>NZ_JBFHFD010000234.1:0-12141 GCF_041583735.1 Novipirellula sp. | reverse complement strand
GGTTCTAGATCTGCGTGCGGGGCGAGAGCATTCGCCAATGAAGTGGTTGGCGATCACGTTGACGGTCGCAATCTTTGCGACTCCCGCGTACGCCGCAGGGACGATTAGCAACGCCTTGTCCGCACGCGAAGCGGGACGCGGCGGAACCAATCTCGGCTTCGGCGACAATGGCGTCTTGCTGCATGACAATGCCGCAGGGATGCAATCTCTCTTTGGTGATTGCCGTTGCAGCGATTGCCGTTGCAGCGATTCGTACATCGATATCGGTGGCGTCGGACTGTTTACCGACTTGTCCTACTCCGACGACGACAACCCCACCACCGACGCGGCCGACAATCCTACTGGACTTGGCTATTTCATGATGGCTCGCCGCTGGAACGAAGACATCGTGCTGGGTTTTGGCGCGTTTGCACCTGCCGGATTTGCATCGGACTACGATTTGCAAGGCGCCGCCTCGCTACCCGGGACGCACACCTACAAATCCTTCGGTGCTTTGGTTCGCATCTTGCCCGGGATCTCGGTTCGCATGACCGAACGCTGGACCGTCGGGGCCACGCTTGGCACGGCGGTTAGCCATGTTGAAATCGAAGGACCGTATTACTTGAATTCGGGACCGCTCCGTGGCACCCCCACCCTCTTGGATATCCAGGCCACCGGGGCAGCCCTCTCTTGGTCCTGCGGAACCCAGTACGCTGTGAGTGATCGCACGACGATCGGTGTTCACTATCAAAGCGAAAACGAATTTAAATCGGATGGCAAAGCAGCGGTCGACATCACGCCATTGGGGCGTAGCTACTATGACGTCGAGTTTGGTTTAACCTGGGCGCGATCGGTGGGCGTCGGGATCATGCACCAAGTCGATTCCTGTCAGCGGATCGGGTTGGATTTCGAATGGGAAGATTGGTCCAGCGCCTATGACAACGCGAATCTCGTCTTTACCAATCCAACCAATCCCGTTTTCGCGACGGTCGCAGGCCCGAAGATTGACGAGGTTTTTCCCTTGCGATGGAAAGATGCTTTGATCGTCAGCACCGGATACGAACGCGATCTCGATGATCATCGATCCGTTCGCTTGGGATATCGTTATCAAGACAATCCCATTCCCGCGGCAACGAGCTCAACCTATCTGCAGACCACACTGCAGCATCACTTTTCGGCGGGCTATGGATTCAAGCACAGCGGTTGGGAGATCGATACGGCGTATCAATTCGCCTTTGCACCGGACGTGCACACCGGGACAAGTGCTTATCCCGGTGGTGATTTTTCCAATGCCACCGTCTCGACGCAAACGCACATGGTGTTTGTCAGTGCGATGCGTCGATTCTGATCGCAGGCATTCTGAACGCGTCCGTTTCGAACAGGTTAGTTTCGAACGGGGGCATTAAGATTGCCGCAGCACGATTATCGTTTGGTCATTTCCATGACCACGACGTTCTCGTTGACTTCGGCGACCACACGGATCTCTTCGACCGTGGATTGGACGATCTTGTCAGCCAATTTCAACATGTCACCGCGGCTGCGGTAAATGAGATGCCAATCCATGAACATTTCCATGTAGCCAACGTCGCGAATCTCAGGCAAGAAGTTCGCAATCACCAGCTTGCCACCGGGGCGGACACAATCGAACAGATTGGCGGTCAAACGCATCGCGGTCGAATCGGCCAAATAGTCGTACAATCCCGTCGTGTAGATCAAGTCAAACGAGCCGAGATCGAGATTCCCGGTCAGCATTTGGCGAATATTGGCGGTCACGGGATCGATTCCGTAGCGTCCATAGCGAGTCTGGATCTCGTCGAGACTCTCGGCATCGGCGTCCATCGCGACAAACCGGTCGAAGCGGTTGCGACGGACGGCCACCGACAAACTCGCTTCGCGAAGATGTCCCGCCGCGACGGCCAAGACCTCTTGCCCACTTTTTTGGCGAGCCATCTTGTCCAACAGTTCCGCAACATAACAGCGTCGTTCACGCACGCCAGCGGATGCGGGGGCTGCGGTGGTGTAATTAAACACGGCTGAACCGACATGGTTTGCTGCGGGGCGTTGCCAGTCCTCTTCGCGACCGTAGATGTAGTCCATCATCACCGCGTCACCCGCATAGCCACGCGGCTTATTGAACGCTCGCGAGGTGAACGGGTCTTGATGAACCAACTGGCAAACGGGATGAATTCGCCCCTGTTTGATGAATTCGGCCCATTGGTCTTTGGACGATTCGTGGCGGATGTCACGCAGTTCGTGGAACAAAACGTCCACGGCGTCTTCAATCGCGTCGCTGTCCGATGCAGGCGAAGCCAACACCGAGTTCACATGATCCAATAAGGTCTTGAGATACGCGGCGCTGTTTTTTGTCGGAGACGGTGTCGTCTCGCTTTTGGCTTGTGTTGAGTGTACCACGTCCGATGGTCGGACACGTTTACGAAAATCCTGTGACATCACGTTCATGATGCGTTTGCCCCTACGAAGAAAAAAGAGAATAGCCAGCGAAAAGATGTAGTGGTTTAAACCATGTAGGTTCAAAACATACTCGCGTCGCCAACAGGTTGCGAGCAATATTCCATAGCTGCGGAAACTGTCAAGTTGATGCAAGGAGTTGTTCGCGGCTCGCGTAGAAAAGGGGCACGTTCCGGTTGTAGCGTCCAGGAAAGCTGGTTTGCGCGTCGCGCAAACTTGAATTTGTAGCGGATTTTCTTTGCAAACAACTCTATTGACTAACCGCTACGACCGTCAGAACAGGCCTTGCGGGTCAGCGCATTCTTGCGCCTCCTATGCGCGTTGGCACGCCTTAGGGTCCTGCTGCAGAAGGGGTCGGTTGCCCTGCGAATTATGCTGAAAAAAAGTTCTATTTCAGCTGTAAAGACCGCTTGAACTCGGTTTGTGATCTAGGCTTCGGCAGGACGCGGCGCAAACACCCTCATTCATTTCGCAAACGGTTTCATCAGAAACCCATTGTTTGGGGAGTGGTTTCGCAGCAGTTCCTAGACATGGCTACTTACTAAACGGTTTCGCTGTCACACGACGATCACCCCCTTCCTTTTCAGGGATGACCGTTACAGACCTCGTTGTCATCAAGCTCGGCATTGTCCGGCTACGTCTCCACCGACATCACATCCATGATCACTGTTCCGATTCCTCTGCCCGAATTAAGCGACTATGCGGCGATCCAAGCCGTAGAGGATCACGGATCCGTCAAGAGTTGTCGTGTGCAGTCGTACGCGTTAGGGGATGTCTATCTGGCCGAATGGATTGATGCCAAGGAAGCCTCGGCCGAGCGGTTTGCATCACTTCGTTTGGAGTGGCAAAACAATGTTCGTGAGCAGCCACTCGGAAGTCTGAAACAGCGAGAATTTCACGATCATTCGCGTCGTTTGACTCGCGTCATCGACGTGCCTCGCGGCACTCCCTTGAAACAACATCTGTTAGGGCGTCCGTTTGACCTGCAAGAGACACTGAAGACCGCCATCTCGTTAACGGCGTGTCTGCAAGATTGGCACCGCATGTCGCGGGTGCACGGTTGGCTGAGCCCGCAGAACGTTTTTCGTGATTCACACAATCAGGTAGAACTGCGTGACGTTTCGGTGTTAAACGTTCTCGCACAGCAGGACATCCTTGCCTTTCCGGTGGAGGATCTTGTGTTCATTTCGCCTGAATCGAGTGGCTTGCTGTCGCGAATGATCTGTCCCGCCTCGGATTTGTACTCGGTGGGCGCGATCGTCTTTAGCATGTTGTCAGCGCGAGCACCGATCGAAGCCGACAATGCGAGCGATTTCTTTGATCATCAACTTTGTCTCGAGCCGCCGCGGCTACGTGAACTTGGGTTGCGTGTGCCAGCGGTACTCGATGACTTGGTCGTCCGTTTGTTACGGCGCGATCCTCGGGATCGTTACGAGACCGCATCGGCATTGCTGTACGATTTGCAGTCGATCGCCGAGCGACAAGCCTCGCCAGAAGCAACGAAAACGTTTGCGATTGGGACACGTGACATTCGTCCCGAGTTGGCCGAAGCCTCTTTGGTCGGCCGTGACGCCGAGCTGGATACGATCCAAAAATCGATGCTGGCGTTACCGGAAGGTCACGCCCAGTTACATGTGGTTACGGGGGCGGAAACCAGCCATCGCCGCGTGTTTGCCGACGAGCTGCTGCTGCGGGCAAAAGCGGAAGGATTGTTTGTGTTTCGTGGGGGGGCGAGTTCGTCGACAAACCCTAAGCCGCTACAGTCACTTGATACGGTGCTGTCGGCCATCGAACTGCTCTGTCAAAA
Organism: Novipirellula sp.; assembly: GCF_041583735.1. NCBI lineage: Bacteria > Pseudomonadati > Planctomycetota > Planctomycetia > Pirellulales > Pirellulaceae > Novipirellula > Novipirellula sp. The sequence goes on along the minus strand of NZ_JBFHFD010000234.1, from coordinate 7,886 downwards.
ACAGCCCGAACTCGCGGCTCGGCTTGCCGCAAGTACCAAGAATCATGCCGCCACGCTGCGCGAGTTGTGGCCGGGGCTTGCCCCGTTGTGGCCAAGTTCAGCGGACCATACGGGACCCGAAGCCTACGGCAGCCAGCGAGCGGCGATTGCATTGGCCGAGGTGTTTGCTGCGCTGGCCAAAGAACCTGGCGGTGTGGTGCTGCTGTTTGATGACCTCGACATTGCCGATGACCTGAGCCGCACCGTGATCCGTACGATCATGGACCAGGTGGCGTTGGCACCGGGACATCGCATGTTGTGTGTCGTTACCGGTAATTCGCCTGAATCGTTAAGCATGACACCGGGCGGTGCCCCGATTCGACTAGGCCGTTTATCCGCCGAAGCGTTGGAATTGCATCTCGAATCGACTGCCGGGAAAATCTCCGAATCGATTAAGAGCTCGATCATCGATGTTGCCGATGGCAGTGTGACGATGGCATCGGCATTGTTGCGACGGATGATTGATACAAAAGTGGTGTCGCTTTCCGAGGATGGCTGGGTATCCAGCGGACAATTGATCGAAGCGTTGCGGGGCGACGAATCGTTTGCGGAATTGTTGGACCGGCAAGTCAACGCGTTATCGCATCACTCGCTGCGAATCCTTTCCTCCGCCGCCGTGATCGGCCAACAATTCCACTTGGACATGCTGACCGCGGTGACCGGCGTCCCCTACGCGGACGTGCTGCAGGTCGTCAACGAGGCATTGGGCCGACGCATTTTATGGCGTGAAACGCGGCCCGGATGGTTTTGTTTCGCCAATGATCCGATCCATCAACAGCTTCGTAAGCATCTTGATCCGGTTGAACACCGCGGCATCCACAAGCAAACGGTGGCCTATCTGTGTCAACATGATCCCGAGAATCTGTACGATTTAGCGTTCCATTATGATGCCGCCGGTGAAGGCGAGCTCGCGCTCACGACATCGCTCCAGGCGGCTCGAGCGGCACGTCAACGATTTTCGTTGACGGTGGCTCAAGATCAGCTCGAGATCGCTAAACGCTGGTTTTCCAGTGACGATCGGGAAACCGGACTCGAGATCTTTGAGGGACTCGGGACGATCCATTTGCTTGCCGGACGCTACAACCAGGCTGCGGACCATTTGTACGATGCGTTGGAATTGGCTGACACGCCCTTGGAACGCGCCAGGATCCAACAGCAGATCGGCGAGGTGGCGTTCAAGCGTGGCCGCTTTAACGAGGCCGCTGCCCAATATGAACAAGCGTTGGCGGTGACCGGGATCCGAGTTCCAGGGAACTTTGTTACGATGTTTTGTGGGCTGATCGCACAGATCTTCTTCCAAGTCATCCATAGCTATTTGCCCGCACGCTGGATCGCTCGCAATGCATCGTTGTCCGAAATCGACTGCTTGCGACTCGAATTACTCAGCCGTCTTTCTCGCGTCTATTGGTTCAGTCGCCACACGCTGTGGACGCTGGGCAATCACTTGCGTTCGTTAAACGAAGCCGAGCGGTTTGTGCCCTCGGGGACCCTCGCTGCGTTCTACAGCGAACATGGACCGGTGATGAGTTTGCTGCGTTGGTTCAAACGCGCCAACCGATACGCCGAGCGATCATTGGCAATTCGCACCTCGCTAAACGATGTGTGGGGACAGGGGCAAACGCATCATTATCATTGTGTGGTGATGTTGGCCGAGTGTCGTTTCGATGACGCCATCGCGACGAGCAAACGTGCGGTCGATCTTTTGCGGCAAACCGGGGATGTTTGGGAAATGAACATGGCTCGCTATCAAGCGGCCAACGCGTATTATCGCATCGGGCGTTATGCCGAAGCGGCTGAAATGGCTTCGCAAATGTTTGAATCGGGCCGTCAAATCGGTGACCGACAAGCGACCGGAATCAGTCTGGATGTGTGGGCGCGTACCACACCGCAAACACTTTCGTTGTCGCTTGTCTTAGAAGAGGCTGCGAGGTCGCGTCCCGACGCCCAAAGTCACGCACAAACGCAGCTTGCATTTGCAGTGATGCTGTTGCATCACAACCGAGTCGATGAAGCGGTGGTGGTATTGCAGGATGCGATCAAACGCTGTGAACAAGCTGGACACCTTAATACGTACATCTGCCCCTGCTATGTGTGGTTGGGCACCGCGATGCGTCGTCAACTTGAATTGATCGATCGTCGTGATGGCCGTCGCTTCCGCAAACAATTGCGGCGGACGCGTTTGGCGTTGCACAAAGCAGCGACCTTGGCACGAGGATTTCCCGCCGATCTTGCCCAAGTTCGCCGTGAAATCGCCATTTGCCATCTGATGCGTGGCAACGTTCGTCGTGCGGCAAGACAGCTTCGATCCAGTTTGAAAGCTGCCGTGCGGTTGTCGCAAGCGGTCGAAGAACGCGACTCGCTGCAGTTGCTGCAAGCGTTGTACGAAAGCGAAGCGGACTATTTCGGAGCGTTTCCAGAAACGCTCTCGTTACGACTCGCCGAGCTCAAGCAACGCTATCCCTCCAGCAGCGATGAGGCAAAGGTTTCTGGATTAACGTCGACGAACTTATCGTTGGCGGATCGTTTCGTGACGGTCTTGAAATCAGGCCGTCGGATCGCCCAAGCACTCTCGGCAGATTTGGTTTATGCCGAAGCCAGCGAGTCGGCTCGTCGTCTGTTGCGTGGCCAACATGTCGATGTTGTCACGATCCATCAAAACCTCAGCCAACTCGTGTTCAAACCTTGGAACGGCAAGGATTGTGAACCCTCCTGCTTGCGACGGACCGAGGCAAACGAGAAATTGATTCGAATGGCCGTGCAAACCAATCAAGCTGTTTGCTTGGATTATGATGCGAGTAATGTCGGCGGAGGCAGTGGAAGTGCGATTGCCGCCCCGATCGCGTTTCGCGGAGATCCGGTCGCCGTGATCTTGGTCACTCACCTCGAATTAAAAGATTTGTTTGGAGCGGACGAAAGGCGGATTGCGGACTTCGTTACCACGTTGGCGGGTGCTGCTCTGGAAAATGCAGACGGATTCCTGCGTCTGCAGCAGATGAACGATACGCTCGAGCAACGCGTGTTGGAACGAACCAAGGCCGCCGAAGATCGTGCCGGCCAACTTTCCAATAGCAACGAACAACTTCGTGCAACCGAAGAACAATTGCGACGCGCTATCGCACAAGCCAACACGGCAAACGAAGCAAAAAGCCGGTTTTTGGCAACGATTAGCCACGAAATACGGACGCCGCTTAATGGTATTCTCGGCATGACCCGGCTGGCTCGCGGTGCATCGAGCGATCCAAGACAAACCGGATACCTGGAAACCGTCGAAGAGAGTGGCCAGTCGCTGCTAACGTTGATCAATGACTTGCTCGACTTCTCGAAACTCGAAGCCAACAAGATGGATTTGGAACGGATTCCGATGGATTTCGAGCGTTTGGCCGGCGAGGTCAGCCGTTTGATGGCCGCGTCCGCTTGGCAGAAAGGAGTCGAGTTGGTGTGTGATGTCGACCCACACCTGCCCAAAGCGATTCTCGGGGACCCCGCTCGTCTGCGTCAAATCATCATGAATTTGATTGGCAACGCGATCAAGTTTACCGAACAAGGCTACATCTCGCTGACCATCACGGCGCTGAGTGTCGATGAGGGTGTGGACCAATTGTCCATCGAAGTCCAAGACAGTGGTATCGGAATTCCGTTGGAACAACAGGGCAAAGTGTTCGAATCGTTCTCGCAGGCCGACAGCAGCACAACGCGGCGATATGGTGGCACCGGACTTGGGTTGGCCATTTGTCGTGAGCTCGCCGAACGAATGCAAGGCACGATCGAATTGCAGAGCGTCGTCGGTGTGGGAAGTACATTTAACGTCTTGTTGCCGCTGGAACTCGCCGACGAGCAACCACACATGCAGCCCTGCCCTGTGCTCGGCAATCCACGGGTGGCGATCATCGAGCCTCTGGATGCATCAGCGCGAGCGATCGAGTCGGCGCTAGGCTCGATCGGTGCAAATGTCCAAGTGTGGCCGTGCCGTTCGGAGTTTGGCGAATGGCAATTTGATGAAAACTTCTTTGATTACACTTGGGACTTGGTCATCTTTGGTTGCGATAAGATCGAAAGCCTTGCCAATCGATGTGCTGAGTTAAACATTCCGTGCTTGTTCCTGCTGCCTGCCCATGTGACGCTGGATGCCCAGCGTGGCGAGTGGTCGGCGGAATTGCGGAAACCTGTACTTGCGAGTGATCTGCTCGCCACGACCACCGCGTTATTGCGTCGTGATCCCGAGGTTCGCTGGACGGGGCCGGCGGATGCTGCATCGAACTCGCAGTCGCAGACGGTAAAGGAGCAGAATCCGCTGACCGAGCCCGAAGCTCATTCAATGCGGCGGAAACCAAATGTGCTCAATCATCTTTCGTCTTCCCGTTTGAACGATTCTCCAACCCAACCGCCAGTACCGCAGGGCGAGGATTCGTCCGCTTCGGCGATGCGTATTCTGGTCGCCGAAGATGGCGTGATCAATCAGGAAGTGATCATGGGGATTTTGGAGATGAAAGGCTACGAGGTCATCGTGGCTAGTGACGGAGTGGAAGCGGTTGAGTTGGCAAAACGACATGCCTTCGATATCTGCTTGATGGATGTCGACATGCCACGCATGGATGGAATCGATGCAACCAAGTTGATTCGAGAACAGGCAAGTGAGGCATGCAAAAAACTTCCCATTATCGCGATGACTGCCCACAGCGACGATCAAATTTGGGAAGCCTGCGAGGCCGCCGGAATGAACGGCTACCTTGCCAAACCGATCCAGCCCGAGACACTGTTCGAGATGATCGATCGTCACGGTGCCACGGCGACCGTCGATTGTTAATTGTGCCGTCAGCTCAGCCGAACGCCGTTTGACAGAGCTGGCTGAAATGTAACGCAACAGCAATAAACACTCGTCATCCGGGTCGCAAAATGCCCACGGAAACGATTGTTATGCCGCCAAATTCGACCCGACGTCGGTGCGATAAGCACTCCACGCTGGCAAAAATCCGGCAAACAAGGCCAACGCAATCACCAGCGGTAATACTGCAATTTCGTAAGTGCTGGTGGTGAACAAGCTGACTCGTACCCCTGTTTGTGCTTCGATGTAACCGCTCGAGCTCCAGATTGCGAAGTGCGCGAGGAACCATCCAAGTACTCCACCGACCAAGGCGATGATCAAACTTTCGGCCAGGATAATGACGGTCACGGTTTCGCGACGTGCCCCCAGGGCCCGCATCACCGCGATGTCGCGACGACGGTCGTTCATCGAGTTGTAAATCGCCACCAACACGCCCACCGCTGCCACGACGCAGGTGATCAAGGTGATCGCCAGCAACGCTTTGAGTAGCGGCCCGACGATCGCTGACATCAACTTGGCGATCTCACCCACCGGGGCTGCGGCTTGTGATTGTAGCCCTTCGTTGATCGTGTTTTGCATCCCTGGTGCAAACATTAGATTGCCATTGCGAATCAAAATCGAAGTCACTTCGCGTTGCGGAATCACCAGCGGTTTGTGCTCGGGGTCACGCTGTTGCCAATCCGCAGGTTCTTCGATGATTTCGTCTCCCTTGAGTGGTTTGGCGTGGTTGTCAAGCAAGTAGAAGCCTTCGAGATTCACAAACGCCGCGCGGTCGTTAGGCGTTCCCGTGGGATCGAGGATGCCGACAATTTTGAATCCTTGCCCGTGACCTTCGCCCTCGGGATCGCCGTGGGTTGGGAAAAATTCTTCGCCTGCGTGTTTACCCATTTCAGCGGCGACACGCGAACCCAGCACCGCTTCGAAGTAGCCGTTTTCGGCACTGAATTCCTGTAGCGCTCGGCCTTCGGAGAACGAAAAGGGTTCGTCGACGTCGGGGCCATGCCGTAGTTTTTCAAAGAATTCGGGGGTGGTGCCAACGACGCGAAATTCGCCGTAGTAATCGCCCAACGCCAACGGAATCGCATAGCCGCCCGCCATGTAGCCGGCGTAAATGCCATCGCGTTCACCCAGCGCCGGATCGCCACCATAGTCACGCACCATCTCGGCGCGTTCGGCTTGACCAAAAAACTCCATGTACTCGGTAAAGGGGAGGTTCTCGATCGGTTGGCTCAAGTAATAAACACTGTTCAGCGTCAACTGCAACGCACTGCCTTTGGGGCCAACGACTAAGTTGTAACCGACCGATGCGTTGCGAGTGAACGCTTCGCTGATGATCCCAAAAATGGACAACACCAACACCACTAAACCAACCCCCAACGCTAGCGACAGCGTCGTGAGGGCACTGGACAAGGAACGATGGCAAAAATTACGCCAAGCAATTTGAATCAAAGACATGCGTCTGGGGGGCTTTCGGTGGATCTCGAGTGCGGGCGACGGTCTAGCGAACGATGGGCGACGGCTAGCGGACGATGGGCGACGGACTATTGGCTATTGGCAAAAGCTCGATTGATCTCTTCGAGTTTGTCGATTCGATCAAAACGCTCGGCCACATGCATGCTGTGGGTGACCATCAACATCGCAATGTTTTCCTCGCTGCACGAGGTGCGAATCAAATCCAATACGTTTTCCGCGCTAACGGGGTCCACGTTCGCGGTCGGTTCATCACACAGCAATAGTCGCGGTTTCCCCGCCAACGATCGCGCGATCGCGACACGCTGTTGTTGCCCGACACTCAATTGGCTCGGACGATAATGGGCACGATCGGCAAGCCCAACACGGTCCAACAAATCCTTGGCACGCCCCGAGTCGGTGTTGCCATGTCCAAAGGTCATCCCCAACCGCACATTTTCAATCGCCGTAAACGCGGGCAACAGATTGAACGTTTGGAAGACGTAGCCGATCGTGGAGGCGCGAAAACGGTCGCGACCTTGTTCGCTGAGCCGCGTCAGTTCGGTCCCCGCGACTCGAATCGACCCCGAGTCGGGAACCAATAACCCCGCGATCAGATGCAGCAGCGTGGTTTTTCCACCTCCACTTTCACCGATCAAGGCGACCTGTTCGCCCGCGGCGATTTCAAATTGGGGGACATCCAGCACCGTCAATCGACCACCACCGGGTTGGTCAAAAGTCTTGGTCAGATCCGAGATCCGTAGCGTCGTATCAACGTTAGACATAGTCGAATTGTTGGGGATGTTTCAGGTTTTGAAATTCAAAATGTTTTAGCCGCGTCGCATTGCGCGTTGCAAACCTCGATCGCTATCACGCTTTTTGAGGGTTTCGCGTTTGTCGTGCAGTTTCTTTCCTTTGACCAATCCCATCACACATTTGGCGATGCCACGCGAGTTGAAATAGACACGCAGTGCAATCAAGGTCAGTCCCCGCTCGTGCGCCCGGCCAGCGAACTTGTCGTATTCGCGGCGGTGAACAAGCAGTTTGCGAGGACGGCGGGGATCATGGTTCCACATCCCCGCGTTCTTGTAATGGGCAATGTCGCTGCCAATCAGCCATAGCTCGTTGTCTTTGACGCGGATATAGGCTTCGTCCAGCGACATTTTGCCATCCCGCATCGACTTCACTTCGCTGCCGATCAGCATCAGTCCACACTCCACCGAATCGAGGATCTCGTAGCGATGTCTCGCTTTGCGATTCTCGGTCACAATGGTCATCGTTGGCTCGGATTTTTTACCCGCAGCCTTTTTTTTCGTTTTCTTGTTTTTTGCCATAACGAGGCGAATTGTACCGCCAAGCTGCGAGTTAGCGCAGCCGGGCATCGATTATCCAGGGCACATCCACTTTTCCTACAGAACGACGGGATTTTGTGCACTGCGGTAGTGCCCACCTCGCGTGACCAATCGCCCGTCGTCTACTACAATGCGAACGATAACCCGATTTGGTTCATTCGTTCCACCGATCCCCCTACGTCCATGGCATTTCGATTACCTGTCGTCTCTGACCCTGAAATTCC
>NZ_JBFHFD010000233.1:0-12151 GCF_041583735.1 Novipirellula sp. | reverse complement strand
TAAACCCGCCAACGTGATGCTGAACCGACGCGGTTGCGAGCCCGATGTGGTCAAAGTGCTCGATTTTGGTCTGGTCAAAGCGATGGAACCGCAAACGCCGGGTGCGATGCTCGGCGGCGGTACGCTTACCGGAACGCCGCTTTACATGTCGCCCGAAGCGATCCAGGCCCCGATGTCGGTCGATGCTCGCACCGATATCTACGCCGTCGGCGCCGTGGCCTACTTTTTGTTGACCGGAGAACCGGTGTTTGCTGCGGACGGCTTGACCGAACTGTGCCAAAAGCACATTGACGAAGCTCCCGTGGCTCCATCAAAACGCGGCAACACGAAGGTGTCTAGCGATCTGGAAGATGCGATTTTAAGTTGTCTCGAAAAATCGCGAGCCAAGCGGCCTCAGACCGCACGCGATCTCGCTCAATTGCTGCTGCGGTGTAACGAGGCAAAACGCTGGACAATCGAAGATGGCGATCGCTGGTGGGGACGCCACGAACGAGGCTCCGGCGTCAGCAGTCGCAGCGACGTCTCCACAAACGCTTCCGCTGCCGTCGAAGCCACGTTAGATCTAACCCAACTGCCTACCGAACGTGACGACCCATCATAAGACGTCGCTGCTTTGGTAACCCCAGGCGAATCCTGAGGACTCGCCGCCGCGCATTTGTTGTCAATCTTCTTCTTCCGTCATTTCTTCGTCTGATACCTCCGTGGTGGCCGCCGCAAGCGCCGCTTCATAGTCGGCGATTGCTTGCGCATCGGCACCATCGGTGACGGTTTGATTGGACGCGTCGTCGCATCCACAGAGAATCGAGCCGAAGAAGAGCAACACGGCAACAGAGAGAATTTTCATTGGATGGGTCTCGCAGGGATGAGGGCGCAAAAACGGGTGATAAGCACTGCCGCATCGCCTTTGGGAGAGTTTCATGGTCTTACCCAAAGGCGAAAAAACGGGGAGCCGGTCGACTAGAACTCACTATCAATCGTTTCTCGGCTAGCACGTGTGCCCAACGCCCCCCACAGCCCGTAGGGACTCTTGGCGCCAGGGTTGTAGGCCTGGTTGATTGAACGTGCAGTGGAATCGCCGGCTTCGATTGAATCGGTGACAAATTTGACGGCCCCGTCCCCCATCAAAACATGACATCCCCCTTGATGATGGCTCGACATGGTAGCGATGAGTGTCGTGCCCAAGGTGTTGAAAGGCCCACAGATCTCACGATTCGGAGGAAGGATCGTCATACAGCCACTGAACAACGGCCCTTGGTCTGCCCAGCGGTAGCCGCGACCAAAGGCGGCACGCGAAACCATTTTGTAGGTGGGATTCCAAAAACGGGGACGCTCGGGGTCAATCAGTGGTAGACATCGCGACGGATTGTTGCGGATGTTACCCAGCGAAATGCCAGGAGCACTCGTGTTGGCACCATTTTCGGTCACTTGGGTGCGATTGCTATTGTCACCCAGGTCGGTCATGATTTCGCCCATCGCGATCGTGTTGGACAAGCCGTCCAAGCAGTCTCGGAACGAAGTGGGCTGCAGCGGTTTAAAGAAACCTCGGTGGGAAGCCCTGGCCATCCTGCTCCGCGCCGCGGTGATCTTACTGCGGTTGTTGTTGTAGGGGCCGTAGTAGACCTGCCACGACGAATCACCGACACAGGCGGTATAGTTGGTGCGTCCTAACGCGGGAAGCCCGAAGCCCGGGTCGCTAGGGCAGCGAAACGCTTTCACCTCCGTTGCCCAGGGGATGTACTGGATCTGGTCGGGCGTCGGCCCCATCGCCGGCCAAGGCGCTGTCGGAGTTCCCACCGCAGCCGAGGTGTTGCCATCGGTTCGGGACGCATTCGGATTCGAAATTTGCTCCCACAATGCCTGCTGCTCGATGAACGGCAATGCCGGCACCAACATGCTTAACCGTATGCGGTTTCCCTGCGTGCTGGTGCGGAACCAGCCACTCGGGGGGTCAGGCTGGGTTCCGGTGCCTTGCGTTGGGATTTGTTTGTACGCGGAATGGTAATTGTGAATGGCCAGACCAAGTTGTTTGAAATTGTTGCTGCAACTCATTCGTCGGGCGGCTTCCCGCGCTGCTTGGACGGCCGGAAGGAGGAGTCCAACGAGAACGCCGATGATTGCGATCACCACCAATAGCTCCACCAAGGTGAAACCCTGTTTGCTTCTTTTCCAATACATAACATGCCCTGTAGATAAGTAGATGAGTAGAAAAATAGATGAGGTGCAAAGGATGTAATCGGCGCAATGGCACCGAAAGTCGCTTTGACGGGCGTTAATGGCCCTTCTAGTAACTCTAGGGGCCCCTAGATGGTGTTGTAAAGGGTTTACACGTGGAATACTGGCAAATCGTTCGAAATTGCGGGTTTCCGCGTATCTTGGCGGCGACCCAGTCTCGCTATTCTGCCTGGATTGCCAAAAGGGTGCCCGCACCTTTTTTCGTGAAGTTCGGCATGCGGATGAGAAATTAACTTTACAAGGGCGAGGTGAGAGTTGTCTTGCCACGAAACACAGTGAAGAGGTCGCTTAACTCGCGTTGTTTGCGCATGCCCCTTGCCTAACGCTCCTTTGCCCAATACACCTTTCCAGAAATTTCATCAACTTCATTGATCAATGGGGTCGGCTCTATCGAGCATTTGCGTAAACACTCTTAACTTTGGAAGATGACTCAATGAAGAAGCCCTTGTCTCGCTCGGGTTTAATGCTCGTCGAATTGTTGGGAGCATTATCCAAATGAGAAAAACCGTCCTAGCCATCGTCCTTTTGTCGGTTGGCTTTGTCGCGTTCCCCGGATGCGGGTCGAGAGAGGGCAGCGGTGTCGTTGCACAGCCCCACAAGACGGCAGAGCAGTTGCAAGCAGAGCAGGAAGCTTATGCAAAGCAAATGGATGCCGACGCCAAGTCCGACTCCCTGCGGTAAAGTCCGATTTTTCCGAGCACGCGATCGAGTCGCGTGCTCGGGACTGCGGTCCGTTTGCACTCACCCGTCCGCTGACAAAAATCCTTCGTCTTGCACTCTGCAAATAACCACCACGCGAACGCATCGTCTGCCCTGCTTGTCGGACGGGATCGATGCAGCGGTCGGCCTCCATTCAGCAGCAAAATTTAATTGCTGGGGCCGTAGACGGCGGAGCGACATGGGGGATATTCCGGTGAACCTGATCGGCACTTCCCCTGTCCTCTGGGCAACTTGCACTTGGAAGCTGTTCAGTTGGCTTCTTATCGCTGGTGCCTTGTCCCCCCGCAAAACCCGCTTGTGTACCGACCGACCGGTCGGTACGATTGGCGAATGGCGACGACGAAAGCTCCTGAAACGACTGACCGAATTCTCGATTCGGTGATGCAACTAATCCTGCACGGTGGATTGCCTGCGGTGACTCTCTCGGCGGTTTGTCGCAAAGCGGGACTCAGCAAAGGAGGGTTGATGCATCACTTTCCCAGCAAAGAAGCGTTGGTCGACGCGTTCCTGCAACAATCCGTTCGTGATTACTTGGACTTAGTCCAACAGGCCGCGGGCCAGCATCCAGCTGGCGCTGGAAAGCGGGCTAAAGCGATTTTGGATCTGTTCTTGGGGGAACCTAGCGATTCCGAACCCGACGCGAACAACGATTGTGCTGCGGTAATGGTGGCATTGATCCAGGGAGACGGTAGCAAATCGCTGGTCGATGAGGTTTATCAAACCCTATTCCATTTAATACGCAACGACGGGTTGTCTCGCGAGCTCGCGGATTTGATTGTCGTTGCACTTGATGGCGTCTGGTTACAATCGATGATCGCGGCGAACGAAACCATCGTTCCACGAACGAAACGAATCCGCAAAAAGTTAAATCAGTTAATTTCGAGCGAAGTTGCCATGAAGGCGAAACGCAAACTAAGTAAGCCCAATCCGAGTCGAAACGGACAAACATGAATCAAGTGCCATCAAAACGTTCTCGTAGCCGTTGGCTGCGAACGGCGATCGGATCGGTTGTCGTCGTCGCCGGTGTCCTCGGGCTGCTGGCGGGCATCGCCTATGCCAAAGACCGCCAAATCAAAGCGTCGATGTCGGCACCGCCGCCGCCGGAAATGCCGGTCGCGGTAACCGTCGTGGCTGCCAAATCGAGCACGTTTCGCCAGACGTCGGTGGTTATCGGCAACCTGTTGGCGCCCGAGTCGATTACGTTGCGAAATGAATTGGCGGGAGCGGTCACGAACGTTCTGATGGAACCGGGCGGTGAAGTCGAAAAGGACGCGGTGCTGATTCAATTGGATGACCGCAGCGAACAGGCTCAATTGAAAAGTGCGGAAGCGTCACGCAAGTTGGCTGATTCCGCGTTACAGCGATCTCGCCGCTTGAATCGCGCCAACGCCAACAGCGAATCGGAACTGGATGTCGCGGAAGCGGAGTTGACACGAGCCGAAGCGATGATTGACGAATTGCGGGTTCGTATCGACAAGAAAACGCTTCGTGCGCCCTTCAAGGCGCGTGTCGGGTTGTTTGATCTGCATCTTGGCGAATACTTGGTCGCAGGTACCGAGATCACCACTCTCGAAGGGATCGCGGACTATTTGAAAGTCGACTTCGCGATGCCATCGCACGTGGCGGACGCAGTGACGATTGGCGATCAAGTTCAACTGAGGGTCGGAACGATGGGATTGCCGTTGACGGCAACGATTGTCGCGTTGGACGCGTCGGCGAACGCGATCTCGCGTTCGGTGACCGCGCGGGCTCGATTGGAAAATCCGCCTGCGATTTTGCAACCCAACGATTCAGTGCAAGTGACGGTTCCCTACGGTCCTGCGATCACGGCGAGATTGATCCCTGCAACGGCGGTCCGTCGCGGCCCCAGCGGGACGTTGGTGTATGTGGTATTCGAACAAGACGGCCAGCTGCGAGCTGAGTCGCGTGACGTGGTCGTCGCGGGCAGCGAAGATCCCAACGTTCGCATCATCTCGGGTGTTGAAGATGGGGAAAGGGTGGTCGCCGATGGATCGTTCAAAGTTTACGACGGTGCCTTGTTGGCCGATGTGACAGCGGTTACGAAAACCGCCTTGGTCCGAGCTGCGGATGCACTAGGCGACGCGGGGACAACAAAGTGAAAGCGATCACCGACCTATTCATTCGGCATCCAGTGCTTGCGATTGTCGTTAACTTGATCTTGGTGCTGGTCGGCGTGCGATGCGCAACGTCGTTGCCGATCCAGCAATTTCCTAAACTGGAAAGTACCTCGATCACAGTCACGACCGTTTATTTTGGCGCCAGTGCTGAAACGGTTCGCGGATTTTTGACAACGCCGATCGAGCGTGCGGTTTCATCCGTAGCGGGCATCGACTATGTCGAGTCCAGCAGTATCGCGGGGATCAGTACTGTCACGGTGCGGTTGAACTTGAATCACGATTCGACCAAAGCGTTGGCCGAGGTCAATGCACGATTGCAGCAAGTGCGAAGCGAGCTGCCTGCCGAAGCGGAACCGCCGACGATCGAATTGGTTCGCGCCGACCGTCCGTATGCATCGTTTTACTTGAGCTTCACGTCGGATCGATTCAATTTACCTGCACTGACTGATTATCTGACTCGCAATGTCCAGCCGCGGTTGTCGATTGTGCCTGGGGTACAGAAGGTAGGGATCGAAGCGGGGCAGACGCCCGCGATGCGAATTTGGATCTCACCCGAGCGTTTGAGCGAATTGAACTTGACGCCCGGCGATGTTTATTCGGCGCTGCAGCGTAACAACTTTCTGGCGGCGATCGGGCAAGTCAAAAGCGACACCGTCCAGATCGACCTGCTGACGAACACCGATTTGCGGAGCGTCGAAGAATTTGGAGATTTGATCGTTTGGCAGTCCCCTGCCTCGGCCAACGGACCGGGCACGATCATCCGGTTATCGGACATCGCTCGTGTGGAACTCGGCAGCGAAGAGCCTACCGCGACCGCAATGTACCGCGGTCGTGAAGCGATCTACGTCAGCGTGTGGCCGTTGCCCGGCAGCAACGAGATCGAAGTGGCCACGCGATTGCACGAGGCGATGGCGGAATTGGAACCGGAACTTCCGGCCCACGTCGATATGCAACTCGCCTATGACGGCACCAAGTTCATGCGGCGATCGCTGTCGGAAATTTCCAAAACGCTGACCGAAACGATCGTGATTGTTGGTTTTGTTGTATTCCTGTTTATGGGGTCGGTCCGCTCGGCGTTGGTGCCGTTGGTGGCGATGCCGGTGTCGTTGGTCGGCGCCGCGATCGTGATGTACCTGCTCGGTTTTTCGCTCAACCTACTGACGCTGCTTGCGATCGTGTTAGCGGTTGGTTTGGTCGTGGATGATGCGATTGTGGTTGTCGAAAATGTGCAGCGGCATCTGCAAGACGGCCACGGCAAAATTCAGGCGGCGCTCGTCGGAGCGCGTGAATTGGTCGGTCCCATTTTGGCGATGACCATCACGCTTGCGACGGTCTATGCACCGATTGGTTTCCAGGGAGGATTGACGGGGATGCTGTTCCGTGAATTCGCCTTCACGTTGGCGGCGGCCGTGGTGGTTTCGGGCGTCGTCGCGGTCACGTTGTCACCGATCATGAGCGCGTATTTGTTACCGGCCGATGGCCGCGAAGGCGCTATGACTCGGCTGGTCAATCGCATTTTTGCTGCGGTGCGTCGCCGCTATGCGAGCGTCTTGTCGATGGTGCTTGAGCTGCGCTGGTCCATTGCGTTGGCCACGTTGCTTGCCGCCGCGGCCGCGTTTCCGCTGTACCTATTTTCGGCCAAAGAATTGGCGCCGGTCGAAGACGAAGGGGCGATCGCGGTGATGTTGGCCGCCGCTCCCGATTCGACACTACGCTCTACGACGCGATGGGCGGGCCAATTAGCGACCGGCTTTCAGGCAATCGAAGAATCGGAATACATGTGGGCCGTTGTGACCGCCGGCGGCGGTTTTGGTGGCGTGATCACCAAGGATTGGGACGAACGCACCCGCAGCACGCAAGAGATCCTGCCGCAAGTGTTCGGCATCGCGTCGCAAAACCCGGGTTTAGAAGCGTTCCCGGTGCTCGTGCCACCCCTTCCCGGAGCGGGTAACTATGACGTCGAGTTGGTGCTCAAGAGCGATCTGCCGGTCGAGCGTCAGCGTGAATTGGCCGAAGAGATCGTGCGTCGCGGACGCGAGGCGAATCTGTTTATGTTCGTGGATACCGATTTGAAAGTCGATTTGCCTCAGGCACGAGTGGTCGTTGACCGCGAACGTTTGGCCGATCTAGGGCTCGACCAAGCTGCGGTCGGACGCGAGCTCGGAGTGCTGTTGGGGGGCGGTTACGTCAATCGATTCAATTATTTCAATCGATCGTATCGCGTCATCCCGCAGCTCGAAGCCGCGGATCGACAATCGACCGGTTCGCTCATGGACTTGAAGATCCGAAGCCCTTCGGGGCAATTGATTCCGGTGTCGACGTTTGCATCCGTCCAGCCGGAAACGGCACCGCGAACGTTGAATCGATTTCAGCAGCAAAGTGCGGTAAAAATCTTTGCCGCCGTGTTCCCTGGGGTCACCAAAGAACAGGGGCTTTCGACGTTGGAGGCGATTGCCAGTGATGTTGTCGGTTCCTCGGCGACGCTGGATTACTCAGGCGAATCACGGCAAATCCGCCGCGAAGGCGCGTCGTTGGCCGTCACCTTGGGCTTTGCACTGGTGCTGATTTATTTGGTGCTGGCCGCCCAATTTAAATCGTTTCGCGACCCATTAATTGTGCTATTCGGATCGGTGCCGTTGGCGATGACCGGCGTGTTAACGCTGACCTGTTTGGATTTGACCACGATCAATATCTATTCGCAGGTGGGGCTGATCACGTTGGTGGGATTGGTGGCCAAGAACGGAATCTTGATCGTCGAGTTCGCAAATTCGCTTCAGGAAACGGGGGTGGCAAAGCGGTCCGCAATCCTCGAGGCGGCGCAAACACGATTACGACCGGTGTTGATGACATCGGCGGCAACGATGCTTGGTCATTTGCCCTTGGTGTTTGTCACCGGCGCAGGGGCACAGGCACGTAACAGCATCGGTATCGTGTTGGTCGCAGGAATGGCGATCGGTACCATCTTTACGCTGTTTGTCGTTCCGGCACTATACATGCTGCTTGCCGCCCAACATCGTCATGATGATCAGGATCAACTGCACACGGTTGAGCCGGTCTCATTGCGTGAAGGATTCTCGAAGGATCTGTCGGACGAAAAGAAGCAACCCACGCCGAATCTTGCCTAGCAACGCTGTTTCCATTAACGGAAGTCATCCAATCTTTCGATCAAGCTTTATCGGGCAGCGGCATGAAGCATTTACGACCATTCCATTTCCGCACATACGCAATTTGGCCACGCTCGCCAGAGCGTCGTTGGTTGCTTCAATAGTCACGGAACGGCCCCCGCGGGGCGGCGGATTCCATCTCGCTCACCCAGTTTGCATAACGTTGCTTCAGCATCGCCAGAATCTGGGGATGAGACTGCGACAGGTCGTTTTTTTCACCGATATCGTTGTCCAAATCGAACAAGCCTCCGCTCTTTCCCATTTTCACCCACTTCCATTTACCCACGCGAGCTCCGACGAGATCTCGTCGTTTCCAAAACATCTCCTCGCGTGGTGACGCGACTTCGCCGCGGAGGGTGGGCCACCAATCAAAGCCATCCACGACAACATCGTCCGGTAGCTCAGCACCTGTAGCCGCCGCGAGACTCGGCAGCAATTCCAAGCTGGACAAAAAGGCATCGTTAACTTCTCCGGCCTTCACGCCTCCGGCGGGCCAACGCACGATACAGGGAACGCGAATGCCTCCTTCCCACGTTTGTGCTTTGTGGCCTCGCAGGGGAGCGTTGTCGGCTCCGCCACTGCCGCCGTTATCGGAAAAGAAGATGACGATGGTGTTATCGAGAATCTGTTTCTGTTCCAAGGCATCGAGCATCTTTCCGATGGCATCGTCCATGCAAGTCACTGCGGCGCGGTAGTCGCGACGTCGCGCTTCGGGCGTTGTCACGGCCGCCGGGGCTCCGTAGCGATATTTTGGCGAGATTCTTGTTTCGGGATCGACCGGCGGGTACATCTTCTTGTACTTCTGCGGCGCCTGGACTGACGAACGAATCTCGGGCTCCAAGGCTGAAGAATTGTGCGGCGCGTTGAACGGGACGTACAGAAAGAACGGATCGGTCGTCGCATGCTCGTCAATAAACCGCAACGCCTCACGTTGGAATAAATAGGTACAGTAGGTCCCCTTGTCCGCCGTCGTGGGCGACAGATTGCGGACCATACTCGGAACCCCGTATCGCTCGTGCGTGTAGTAGTCGATCCCGGTATTGGTGAACCCATAAAAATCGTCGAAGCCACGCGAGGTGGGCAGATATCGCTTCAGCGTTCCGAGATCCCATTTCCCGAAAATGCCGCTTTTGTAGCCCGCCGATTTCAACACCGACGGAATCATCACCTCATGCTCATCCATCCCGCCGACCCGCTCGAAGGTCACTGCGTACTGTTCGGCTGAGTAACGGAGACCGTAGTCGGGAGCCTCGTTGCGAATCATGTCATAGACACCGTTTCGCTGCGGATAGCGACCGGTCAATAGACTTGCGCGTGACGGCGTGCAAGCGGGCCACGCCACATAAAAATGGGTCAACCGCGTGCCTTCGCTTGCCAATCGATCCAGCGCCGGGGTCAAGATGCCGTTTCCGAGTATCCCCAGGTCGTTGTAACCTTGGTCATCCGAAACAATCAGCAAAATGTTGGGGCGTTCGGCGGACTGTAGCGGAGACGTCAACGCAATCAGTACGAATGTGAACCACAAGGTCACGTGTCGGTTCAAGGGTTTTTCCATGGTTTCAAGTTCGGAGCGAAATTCGAAGGGATTGAACTTAAGGGGGGACTGCGTCCAGATCAAGTTTCAAACGCTGCTGTGACGCCGTTTGCTTCGTTATAGTAGCTTCAATGCAATAGGGGACGAACGTTCGCATTGCCGCGCACAGCGAGTATTATAAACCGCAACTCGCGGTGAAGATCCTCGGCGGAAGACCGCTAACATAGATGTCCGATGGCGTGGATGTGTCCACACCCAAACTCGAACCGTTGCAGAAATATGAATCTACGCGCTCTCGTTGTTTGCTGTTTCGTGGTCCACACGACCATTTGCCTCGCCGAAATTCGCAACGTGGTGTTCATCCTCAGTGATGACCACCGTTACGATTTTATGGGATTCATGGACGAGGCTCCCGATTTTTTGGAGACTCCGAATCTGGACCGGATGGCAGCCGGAGGCGTCCACGTTCGCAACGCTTTCGTCACCACGTCACTTTGCTCGCCCAGTCGTGCGTCGATTTTGACCGGCCGTTACATGCACGCACACCGCGTCGTTGACAACCAGCGTCCGGTGCCACCGGGAACACGGTTCTTTCCCGCGTACTTACAAGACGCGGGAGTGAAAACTGCGTTTGTGGGCAAGTGGCATATGGGACACGACAGCGACGAGCGTCGACCTGGCTTCGACCACTGGGTTAGTTTCAAAGGCCAGGGTGAATACTTTGATCCCGAATTAAACATCAATGGCGACCGGCGTCAGTTCAAAGGTTACAACGCCGACATCTTGACCGATCAAGCGATCGAGTGGATCGATGCTCAAGCAAGCGACGAGCAATCAAAACCATTCTTTTTGTATTTGTCCTACAAGGCGGTGCATTATCCGTTCAAGCCGGCTCCGCGGCATCGGGGCCGATACGCGGAAAGCAAAATCAAATATCCCGAAACGATGGCGAACAGCGAAGAGAATTATCAAACACAGTCTCGCTGGATTCGCGATCGTCGCTACAGCATTCACGGAATCGACCATATGGAAACGGGGGCGTTTGATAACGATCCGGTTCCCTCGTTTGACGCACTGTATCGCGACTATTGCGAGACGGTGCATAGTGTGGATGAGAACATTGGCCGAGTGCTCGATCAACTGAAAGCCGCGGGACAACTCGATTCGACGCTCGTGTTGTACATGGGCGACAATGGATTCGCGTTGGGCGAACACGGATTTTACGACAAACGTGATGCGTTTGAAGAGTCGATTCGCGTTCCGATGCTTGCGTATGCTCCCACCAATCTGCCCGCTGGGAAAACAATCGATCCAATGATTCAAAACATCGACGTGGCGTCGACGGTGTTGGATGCGATGAAGGTAGCGGTTCCAGAGGACGCCAAGGTGGACGGCAAGTCATTTTTGCCGTTGTTGCGAGGCGATAGCGTCACTTGGCGAGACCACATTTTGTACGAGTACCACTGGGAATGGAATTTCCCAGCGACCCCCACGCTGTTTGCTATTCGGGATGAACGGTTCAAGTACGTTTACTACCACGGTGTCTGGGATCAAAACGGGTTTTATGATTTGCAAACCGATCCTCATGAGCGTCACAACCTGATCGACGTGCCTAGCTATCGCGAGCAGATCGAGCGAATGAGTCGTCAAATGTTCGACGAATTGTCAGCGATGGGAGGATTAAACGTCCCCGTCCGTCCCCCGCAAGGCGAGCGGCTAGGATCCCGCAAACTCCCCCGCTAACCCCGCTCCGCAGCAGAGCTCGCCAAGAATTTCCTCACAACTCCCGTGGTGAATCTTGCTAAATAACCCGCCCCACGGCGTCTTTTCATTCACTCCTCAACACCACACTGTGATTTCTTAATCTCGTCCGAGCAATCAATTCTCGATCGCCAAATAAGAGAACTGGTCGCTCGGACAATTTGAACAAGAACAGGCCGAGGCGACCGAGTTACAAGTCACGCATTCTCCATCCTGCCACCTCTCCCGAGCGCAGCACGGGAGAGGTCGGACGGGCCCTCAAGGCCTCGTCCGGGTGAGGGCCTGTCACCAGCTCACTCGTACCGCGAATCAATTCCGCGTCTGCTCTGTCTAGCCCCAACCTCTCGTAGTGGATCTTGCTAAAGATCCCGCCCCCACAAAATTCTTAATCTCAATCATACTCTTAATCCTAATCTCGTCCGAGCAACCAATTCTCGATCGCCAAATAAGAGAACTGGTCGCTCGGACAATTTGAACAGGAGCAAACCGAGGGAACAGAGTTACAAGTCACGTATTCTCCATCCTGCCACCTCTCCCGAGCGCAGCACGGGAGAGGTCGGACGGGCCCTCAAGGCCTTGTCCGGGTGAGGGCCTGTCACCAG
>NZ_JBFHFD010000232.1:0-12173 GCF_041583735.1 Novipirellula sp. | reverse complement strand
TGCCATCGCGGATTCTCGAGTCGTTGATCATGGTGGGCATCCCGGCGGCGACCCCGGACGCCGTCGTGGACGGAATTTCCAATCCAGCGAGATCCAAGCTCCAGCCCTCCGGCGCCGGACCTGATGGGACCTTCTTCGCACCTGCGGGTGCACTGGAGCTCTCCATCGACTCGGAGATCTCCAATTGGATGCTGTCTTCGCCGCTGAAACCAAACTCCATTTCGGGGCCCGCTGCGTCGCCGGCATTTCCGGTTCCGAAATTTAGCATCGTTGCCGCTTTTGTGACTGCCTGGTCAAATTCCTGTTGCGACTCGGCCGCCAGTAGTGAATCCAATACCGTGCCCGCCATGACGGTAAACATGCCCGTCATCATCGTTATGCCCTGCATGCTTTCCGCGTTATCCGATTTCATCTGTTCCATCGCTCCTTTCAGTTCGCCAGATTCGAGTTTCGCCTTCAGTTCGTTCCATTGGCTGAACTGTTCCTCGGTGACCCAGCGGTTCGAGACACGGACCAGCTTGGCCTCACGCGATGTGAACTCAAAGTTAAAGTCACTCGCCGGTTGTTGACCTTCCGTCTGCGGAACTCGCACGATGGCGTGGTCATCATCAATCTGCTCGATCGTCAACGAGTCGAGGAATCCGTCGATTGCCCCCGGCGGAGCTAGCTGGAACAAGGGTTTCAGGTGACCGCCGAGACGCGGGCCGTGGTAGTTGATCGCTTGCGAAAGGGTACGCTCCCCTGTCATATCAAATGAAAAAGCGAAATCAACCAGCTCGTACAGGACGCCGACGGCGGGATCGTACGCTTGATCGATTTGCGGCATGACGTCTGTCGGGACCTGGTCCAACAAGGGCGAACCAAGCACAAACGGTTTCTTGGTGACCAAGACTTCGATCGCTTTGAAGACAACCGGTTCGACTTGGGATTGCAGAGCGGTGCTCTGATCGACGAACGGACTAACCTCGCTGCGGAAACGGTTGTCATCAAATGTGGCACGCATTTCTTCGGGCAACGCATGCCACAATACTTCGGGATGCCCCGCCAGGAATTGTTGTTTGGCAAAGTTGATCGTTTCACGCACCGACAAGTTGTCGGGGAACGGCGGCATCGGATCGACCGAAGGCGGCGTGGGCGGATCAAAATCCAACGCTCGGTTGACAGTGGGTGCTACTGCAGACTCCGATTCCGACGATGACTGCGCAGGTTGCTTAAGCTCGTTTCGCATTTGCTCATAGGCGTTGCGAGCCTGATCACGACTCTCCCGGCTGAGCTTCGCAATCGGGACGCTGATTTTGGCACCATTGTCCTTGAGCAAAACGATGCTCTTGCCCTCAACACCGATGAACTTGGCATCGATCGAGAATTGGCCGGTTGCATCGGTCCACGTTTCCGCTTTCGCCGAAGCGTTAAATGAAGTGCCGAGCACGGTGATGCATCCGAGCAAGCAGAAGCGTCCGATCCAAGGTCGCAAATAACAGGATCTTGGAAAAGCATTTTTAAGCAACATAGGAACCTATCGAGTGAGCGAAGCAAGTTGAAAAGGCCAACAGCGAATTCAAGTCAGCCTAATCGATGGGCTCGAATGGAATGAGAGCCGGGGCGCAAAAATATCAAACAGGCCGCGAAAAATTAACGTACTGTTAATTTTCCGCAGCCGTTTGCAGAGAATCGCGGGCAACAATTTCCCCACCTGCTAACGAGCCGTCCCACCTCTATTCCCGTTGTCCAAGAACACTATTTTTTCTGCGACTTCTTTTTCGCCGCCGCCGCGGTGGCCGGATCGGGCCAATCGGGATGCGGCGTGCGAGCTTCGTTCATCGTTGCCACCGCTTTGCTAACCAGTTCGGGGTGGGATTGGGCCAAGTCGGTTGTTTCGCCCAGATCATTGGCGAGATCATACAGTTCAATGTCAGCCCCCGGGGCGGGGCGAACTGCTTTCCAATCACCCCAGCGGATTGCCTGGATTGGTCCCGGTCGGTTCTCATGCAATTCCCAATAAAAATAATCCCGTTGAGGTGCCGGTCCACCTTCGAGGAAATTGACTAACGAGTAACCGTCAGGTTGAAAGTCCTGAGGGATTTCGGCTTGTCCCAGCTCGGCAAACGTGGGCAGCAAATCCCAGAACGCCCACGGTTCATCCGTCACGCGGCCGGCGGGAACCGTGCCAGGCCACCACGCGAACGCCGCCTGACGAAGCGCTCCTTCATACATGCCCCTTTTGAATCCACGCAGCTTGCCGTCCATCGTCTGATTGAAACGTTTGCCGATTGCAGTGTTTGGATTAAACGACGAGCCATTGTCACCGGAGAAGACGATCAGCGTGTTTTTGTCGATCCCTTTCGCCTTGAGCAGCTCGACAAGTTCGCCCATGTCCGAGTCAATCCGTGTCACCATGGCCGCGTAGTTCTTTTCGGTCTCGGTCCATGGTTTGTCTTTATAAATTCCCTGATCGTCGATTTCGAAACGTCCGTGAGGAAGCGTGATCGCATAGAACAGGAAAAATGGGTTACTGGAATTCGCGTCGACCCACTTCAGCACATCCTGCTGGATCAATTCCTGTGCGTACACCTGTTTCTTGCCGTCTTGATTTTCAGGGATTTCAAAACGCTGGTCATCGTTATACAGATAGTTTGGGAAGTAGCTGTGCGCATGTCGCTGGCAGTTGTAGCCAAAGAAGTGGTCCACGCCGTTTTTGAACGGGCTGCCCGACGTATCGAACATGCCCATGCCCCATTTGCCCATCGTCGCGGTTTTGTACCCCGCGGTTTTCAGTATTTTGGCAATCGTGACCGTATCGGCCGGAAGCGGGCGTTGCCCTTCTGGTTGGATCTCGCGGTTGGCCCGCGTCGGACAGTGCCCCATATGCAATCCGGTAAAGAACGAACTACGTGCCGGTGCACAAACGCTGGTACCTGTATAGGCCGACAGGTACCGCGTTCCCTCGTTGCAGAGTCGGTCGAGATTCGGTGTCTGAATCAGTTTCTGGCCGTAGACCCCGAGGTCACCCTGCGCAATATCGTCGGACAACACGAAGATGAGGTTTGGCTTGTCTGATGCTGCCGCAAACAGAGGCAGGCACGCGAACACGAACGCTATTGCCGTCAAAAGTTGTTTCATCATTGTTTTACATTCGTTCTCGGAAGAGCTCATTTTTAACGGTCGAAAGATTCTGGCGGAGAGCGACATTGTCGAGTGTCCGTTTTGGTGATCCCCAAAATACCATAGACAACCCAAGAGACAACAATACGGTCATGTTTTCTTTCCCGTCTCCAAAACGACCGTAACCGACTCCCGCGGCGAGTGGTTTCATACTCGGGCGTCGCCGGAGTCACACTCGTGGGTTCGGGTGAAATCAAATGGGAAAGTAAATGGGTCAGGAAAGTTTGGCAAAATGATTTCCAGGCTCGAGGTGGCTTGGCTTTTAATCATTTTGCCCCTTAATCATTTTGCCAATTTCCAACGCAGGTCTCTATCATCCACGGGCTCACGCCCCGTGGCTACATCCCGCCGTCCCGTTGGGACAAACGATAGCCACGCAAGTGGCGATAGGTTGTAGCCATGGGCGTCAGCCCATGGACAACGAACGCCCCGAGTACAAATAGTCCTGAAGGGACGACAGGAGATGGAAGCCCCACGTTTCATGTCGGCTCTCTTCGAACGTGTCGCCTGCTACGATTTCAGTCCCGCTCGCCCCAGCAGAAGCGTTTGCGACGCATCCACGGGCTCACGCCGATGGTGTTCAATTTCACAGCCGGATGGCGTATGAGAGATCAAAGGGGTCAGATCAAAGGGGGCAGGGTCAGATCAAAGGGGGCAGGGCTCTTTGACAGAAAGAGATCAGGGTCAAAAGAGATCGAAGGGGTCAGGCCTCTTTGATGGGTGAGTCAGCGCATGTATCCTGTGGTTTTCTACTTTTGCCAGGTTACATTTGATACGCCACGACCACCACGGGCGGATGAAGCGGGGGGACTTGATCATGCGCTCAATCGCGGAAACCTCCGTGCGACGATCTTTCATAAAGACGCTGATTTCGAAGCGTTCGAACGAATCTTGTACGAAGCTTTGCAGATTCATCAAGTTGAGTTGTATTCGTATCAGTTGATGCCTAATCACTACCACCTGCTTTTGCGGCCTCTAGTCGACGGCGTGATGAGCCGGTTTATGGGTTGTGTTGGAGGGGACGCATACGATGCGTTACCACGCACACTACCACACAAGTGGTCAGGGCCATGTGTACCAGCAGCGGTGCAAAAGCTTTCCGATTCAGGATGACGCGCACTTCTTTGTCGCTTGTTGCTATGTCGAGCGAAATGCACTTCGTGCTGGTTTAGTGGACCGAGCCGAAGATTGGCGTTAGGGATCGCTTTCTCGGTGACTTGATCGACCAGAGCGGCGCCCTCCGCTGCTGACAGCGTGGCCACTCGCGCGATTGCCTCGATGGGTAGATCGTGTCAACGAACCGTTAAGCGAAGTAGAGCTCCAGTCGATTCGAGTGTCCGCTCAACGGGACAAGCCATTGGGTGACGAAGGTTGGGTGGAATCGATAGCGCGTCGATTGAATTTGGAATCCACCATGCGTCCCAAGGGCCGATAGAGGATAAGGCTCCCGAAAGGCCAAGACAAAGAGTCCTGACCCCTTTGATTGATGCAACTATAAACCGCGGCTCGCCTTGCTCTCGCAGATCCCGCACGGCCCGCATTCACCGGAGCGAGGCAAGGGAGTGTCCAAAATGCTGTGTCCCTTAGCAGCTGTATCCCTTAGCAGCTCTGTCGAACGGATCTCAGCGGCGGAAGACGCGTAGCGTCAACACCAATTGATCGGAATCGAGATCGACGTTCAGATTCCCCGAGGGGGCACCGCCGGAAATCGTTTTCAGGTTCGTGTTGGCCGTGCCAAGATCCATACGGCGGTAACCGAAATCCATTTCAACATTGGAAAGCAGTTTGCATGTCAACCCGACCCCGAATTGATGGGCGACGTCAACATCATCTTTGCCGCTGACGACGACGCCGTCGCTGGCTGCAAATTCGAAGTGTGACCAGCCGATTCCTCCGCCAGCATAGATCTCAACGTTTTCGCTGATTGGCTTGTCGATCCACAGGTTCGACATACTGGTGAAGCGATCAGTGAAAGCACCGCGGTAAAAGAACGTATAGGGCCCCGGCGGTCCTGGAAAACTGTTCAGTGTGAATTCCGAGTCGTTCAGGAACATATACTGGGATTCCAAGCGAATCTGATAGTCGCAGTAGTCGAATTCGCGTCCAATGGCAAATGCATAGGCATCGTTCGTTTCATGCTCTTTGCCGGAAGCGTCGAAGTTGCCGTTGGTGTTACGTCCGGAGCCTTCCACGGTCAGGAAATCGCCGGAGAAGGAACCGGCGACGTAGCAGTTATCGAAATTAAAAAGCTGGGCCGAGGCGGAACTCATTCCCGTAATCGACACCACGAGGACGAGGAAAAGTTGCTGTCCGAGTCGCATGTTGGAATCCTTTCAAGTTGGGGCAAACAGCGGTCATTTGTTGAACCGTTATTCAAAACAGTCCAAGCCGCTCTAGAGAGCTATTTCGGACCACGTCGTCTACGCAGACCAGCAAAACCGTGATTCCCCGCGCGACGCGAATGATGGGTCTGACTTGACCAATCGCTACGGACTACCAACCAACAACGCCGTTAAGACGCCATATCCCCCCCGCTTTCGCTTGTTAAGTTGCGCGTGTTTCACAACCCGAAGCATAAGCAAGGGAATCTCGATATTGACTCGGTCCCTCGCTAGCGTTTCGGGTTATGATTTGTTGTTGGAATGCTGCAAAACCGCATCATCAATACTTTCGCTAAAACCACTTTCGTTTTCAGCGCATGAGACGCTAGACATTTAGCTCAAGTGGTTGACCCATCTAGTGGCAAGCAACCACCCATCAACTCAGTTGCATGCTGTTCACCGTCCGCTTAATCCACTGAACAAGACGCACTGGGAACAAGACGCACTGGGAAAGTCGATAGAGTTGACGGCACCTGGCTGCGCCCAATCGCGAGGATAAGGGGAACGCTGCGACGCATTTAGAGTACGCAAATCTCGGCATTTGCGTTATGTAGCTACGCTCGCCAGAGCGTGGATGGTTGCCGTCCGTTGAGAATCACTAACTACTGGCGAAGGTAGCGACGAGTAAAATGCTTCACAACATTGCCCGATGGGGTGATACGATCGCGATTTCGCTCGCATCCACGAACTCTCGCCCAATGCCCTCTACTTTGGGTTGCGCTCGCGGCGCGGGGCCCGTTCGTCGGCGGCAAGTAATACGCTGGATTTTGACCGGGCGGGCCCGCGCTGCTCCGCTATAAAATCCACCCGTCTAGAGCGAAAGTCGATAACCACGAACTCCCGTCTTGTTAGTACTGTGGTGTCCATGTTTTCCCAGCAACACGATCACCTCCACCGGCGGGCATCTAGCGATAGTTGAAGTGCCACAGACGGTCCTTGCAAACTGGGTCCAGGCGGGGGACGCGAATGAAGCGGAAATCGCAGGGACGGCCGCTTTCGGGAATCTCGACGGCGGTCAAATGGCCAGCCTCGAGGAAAACGCCGCTATCTAAATTCAGCGCGCCATCATGGACGACGGATTTGAAGATCAATTCTTCGTCGCGCCAGGGAGTGGTATCAGGAATGAACGAGTACAAATAAAAGAGCGGTGTGTGTCCATGAACGATCAGTTCCGGAAAGCGGGGGGCGTGGCCGAGCCCGTCGCGGGTCCAACACAGGTCTCTTGCGTCAGCGGCGATTTGGGATTCGATCGCGCGGTGTGCGTCGTCCATTTGCAGACTGGATGGACGAATTCCGGAATGCACGAACAGGCAGTTTCGTTCGATATGATGCGTCTTGCACTGAGACAACAGATCCAAATGCGGCTGAGGAAGTTCCCAATCTGTACGCTGGAGTTTTCGCGTTACTTTTTCGAAATGTCGTTCAGGGTGATCGTGTTGAAATGCCCAAAAGTCCGCATTGTCGGCACACGGCAGACCGTACGACTTGAATGTTGCCCAGGTCTCATTGCTGCGTATGAAGAAGCTAATATCGGCTCCACGAAACATCGACGGCGGAAACGCGGTGAGGTCGACGTCGGCGCCGACTAAACGCTGCATGGCCAGCAGCATCAGCTCATGGTTGCCGAGCAACAGTACCAGTCGCACGCCGCGGTGTTGCAACCGAAGCAATTGGTCGTGAACCCCTCGCGAGTCTTCGCCTTTGGACGATAGATCTCCTGTGCACAGCAGCGTGTCATCGCGACGCAGGTCCAGAATCTCGAGCAATTTTTCGAAGGTTTTGCTGCACCCATGAATATCGCCTACCGCAACAAATCGGCTCATCGTCCGCCCGCCCCAGGATGCTGGTGTGTGAATGCTGCGGAACTCCCATATTCGCTCATCGTGTTAGGATCGCCTCCTGCCGGGTCATGAATGATAAACCGACCATTATACATCGCTGGTGAGATGATTGAATGAGGTATTTCCGCCGAGGAACGCCCCGGCGGAATTTTTTAGTCGCATCCACGCGCTCACCACGCCCCGCTAGCCCCGAAGTGGCTGAAACTTTTGGTGTGCTGTGATTTTTGGTTGGACAGTCTTTCGGCCACCTCTCCACCAACTTCGTTGGGGGAGAGGTAACTGAAGAATAGGTCGGAACAAAACCTCAACTCAATGTGCGACATCACTTCAAAATTTTGCTAGGCCACCGCGAGCACATGGACCACTAAACCGACTCGCGGCAAGCCTGATCTATCTTTTTTATGGCGCAAACGTTCCGCGGTGACATCTTTGATCTGACATTGCCTTATCATGGAGCGGCGGTTTCGTTCGGCCAACCGTCGGGCGTTGAGATGGCGAAGGCCCCTTTTTGCTAGAGAAAGTTATCGTGGCGGATGCAAACTTTAAATTGAAGTGCCCTTCGTGCGAGAAGGTGTTGAAGGTTCCGCAGGCGGTGCGTGGGAAAACGGTTCGCTGTCCCGCTTGTAGAACAGCCTTCCGTATCCCGGCGTCGAAAACGAGCCTGCAGCCCCAACCGGCGAATCCGCCGTCGCCAGTTCCGCAGGCAACCGTTCCGCAGCGACGTGTCCCGCCGGCCGACTCACCTCGTCCCCAATCCGCTCGCTCGCCAATTCCTTCAACGGCTCCACCGACCGCTGCGAAACAACAGCAAGCTCCGTCCCCGACCCGATCTGCCGACGATATTGATTGGGACGACTTGTCACTGCCGTCAACCGGAGCAACGGCCGCGGCTTCGCCGAGCACGCCCAACGCTCTGGACAACGACGATCTGTTTGCCGATCTGCAGTTACCTGCTGCGACGGCCACCCCAATGGCTTTCGCATCACAACCGGCAGCGTTTCCGGTACCGGCATCGGTAGCGAAAGTCACCTCGAGTGAATCCCCGAAACCGAATGTGGGACCCGGCAAGCCGGCAGCAGCACCGGCAGCGAAGATTGACTTCCGTCACGAGATTCAACGGCAATTGGACCAACCAATTGCGATGCACCGACCGAGCCTTGGTTATCGCGCCGGGTTGGGGCTGCTGAGTTTGTTCATGATGGCGATGCCGCTGGCCTACGTCGCGTTGGTCGCCGCTTCCGCATGGTTGGTCTATCACTATACGTTCCACGTTTTTCCCGAGTTGGTTTCCGGAATGGGCGTCCGTGGTGGCCGCGCAATGATCTTTGTCTGGTTGGCAATGGTGTCACCGATCATTGCCGGCGTGACCGTCGTGATTTTTATGCTGAAACCGATCTTCTTTTCGTTGGTTGGATTTGGTCCCGCTCGTACACGCGCGGTGACGCGTGAGGGCGAACCAGTGCTGTTTGAACTTGTCGATCATATCTGCGACGCGATCAAAGCCCCTCGTCCTCAACGCATCCAAGTCGACAGCAACGTGAATGCCTCGGCATCCTACGGAGCAGGTTTTCGTGGCATTTTCAAAGGAGAGCTGGTGTTGACCATTGGGGTTCCCTTGGTTTCGGGGCTGACGACGCGACAACTTGCCGGGGTTCTTGCGCACGAATTTGGTCATTTTTCACAAGGCGCCGGCATGCGTGCGCAGTTGATCATCGCCGCGATCAATCTTTGGTTCGCCAAGGTCGTTTATGCGCGTGACGCGATCGACGAAATGCTGGATGAAGCGATCACCGAAAGCGAAACCGCGTTTGGATTGGTACTGGCGTTGGCGCGCGGGTGTGTGGGGTTGGTACGCTGGGTTTTGTGGGGATTCATGGTCGCGGCGCACACGGCCAGCAGCATCTTCAGTCGTCAGATGGAATTTGATGCGGACCGCTACGAGATCGCTTTGGTGGGGTCGGAGGTGTTTGTCAGCACGGGCGAAGAGTTGCACCTATTGAATGCGGCGTCGGGCCATGCGATGGAGGGAATGTATTCGCTGATCAAGAAAGCCGTGATGATTGACAATATCCCTCGCATGATCCAGCTGTGTCGACACAAAATGCCCAGTGACGAGGTCGCCAAAGTGAAGCAAATGATCGCGACGGGGAAAACAGGGCTGCTGGACACTCACCCTTGCACTCGAGAGCGGGTCGAGGCGGCACAGCGGATCGCACAAGCGGGAGTGTTTACAATTGATCGCCCCGCACGCGAACTGTTTCGCCATTACGATGCACTGTGCAGCAACGTGACCCAAGACTTTTACCGCAACGCCATTGGCCGATTGGTCAACCCCAGCGAGTTGCAACCGGTGGATCAACATCTGCATGTGGTGATGCAAAGCGGGTAAGGGTGCATCGACCGCTCGTAAGATTCTTTTCCAGTGCAATTCGTATCGCCCCGTTTCGAGCAAACCGCGTCGGAGGCGGACGGTGATCTGGCGAACAGTATAGTCATTCGCGTTTGCGGCGATGTCGCCCCGAATGACGACGGTCCGTGATTCAGTTCAGGGGAAGCGATTGACTCGGGGGACGCGAGGGGCACCGCATCGCACGTTCGCGAGTCCGTTCGTGATAATGCTGGGTCGATTGAAACTCACCTGTATTGGTCGATGGTTGCGGAAACCGTAGCACGCGACGGAAGATATCCGGTCGCCTTTCCAGATCGGACAACAATGCCCCGTGACACTTTTCGAACCAGTGGCTTGTCAATTCGATTTGCCGAATCGTGCTAACGGTTCTGGTGCACTCACAACCTGCGGCCGTGCGGACACTCGATTCACGTTGCAAACATGGGATTGCCCTCCATCAACAAGTCGTCAAGACTTTCGGTCTGCCAGGCGATTCGCCAATCGTCATGGAAGCCCCGAAACGATAACGGACCCGACCTTCGATTTCAGCCAACTCAGCAAATCAGACCACTGATGAACATGAACATTACCCTTCGACTGATCCCGCTTTGCTTGATGATCGCAACCGCAACTGCGGCCTACTCCAAGCCGCCGAACATTGTCTTGATCATGGCGGACGACCTTGGATGGAAGGATCTTCAGTGCTACGGCAACGAGAAACTTGATACGCCCAACCTGGATCGGCTGGCAGAGCAGGGCTTGCTATTTACCGATGCCTACTCGGCTGCGCCCGTTTGTACTCCGACACGCGCGGCGCTGATGACCGGAGAATCGCCGGCGCGTCTGAACATCACCAATCACGCCGGAGGACACCCACCAAATTTTCAGAAACCCGGTACGGATTTGATCACACCGATTTGGTTACGACACCTACCGCTGGAACGGGTCACGCTGGCCGAGCAACTGAAGGCAGCTGGGTACGCGACGGGCTTTGTCGGGAAATGGCATCTCTCTCATCGCAGCGGATCCAATCCGAACTCCGACCAAGATCAGCCGACCGAGCCGGAATTGCGCCCTGAACATCAAGGCTTTGACATCAATATCGGAGGTTGTCGGTTCGGTGGGCCCCCCAGCTATTTCAGTCCGTACGGGATTCCCAACCTGCAAGGCAAAAGCGATGGCGAGTACTTGCCCGACCGCTGCGCTGATGAATGCATCCGCTTTATCGAGTCGGCCCAAACCGATGGGAATCGCCCGTTCTTTCTTTGCTGGTGGAACTACTCGGTTCACTATCCTTTCCAAGCCCCTGACGATTTGATCGCCAAATACGAAGGCAGGAAAGGACCGGGCGTCGAGAATCCGACTTACGCAGCAATGATTGAGGGGATGGATCGATCGATCGGCAAAGTCATCAAGGCAATTGACGAACAAGGTCTCGACGAAGATACGTTGGTGATCTTTACGTCTGACAACGGACCGTTCGCGGCAAACGTGCAACCGTTGCGAGCGGAAAAAGGGCACCTGTATGAAGGCGGGATTCGAGTCCCAATGATCGTTCGCTGGCCCGGTCACGTCAGCCCTTCCACGCAAACTGCGACGCCGGTAATCACCATGGACATTCATGCAACGATTCTTGCCGCAGCGAACCTAAAGCCCGATCCCTCCAATACGCCTGACGGAGTCTCTTTGCTACCGCTGCTCAAAGATGGATCGGAACTGAAACGCGACTCGATCTATTTCCATTATCCCAATTACGCTTTTCACCAACAGAATCGATTGGGAAGTGCCGTTCGCTCAGGCGACTACAAATTGATCAAGTATTATGACGATGACTCAATTGAACTCTATGATCTAAAACACGACATCAGTGAGTCGCGAAACATCGCGAAGCAGATGCCGGAGAGGGCTCAGCAGCTTCGATCCGAGCTGGACGCGTGGCTGAAAAAGACCAACGCCAGCCAGCCAGGGCACGCGAAGTGAGGCTGCTTGCGATCGTGGCAGCGAGCTGATGAACCCGGAATATTACATAACGCATTGATGAATCACGCATTGGTGAGAAGCCGACTGATGAAAAACAGACTCCAACTGATTTTGATTTGCATCTTCGTATTGTCCCCATTTGCGTCAAGCATTGGTCAAGATCAAAGCCCCAATGTGCTGTTCGTTTCCGTCGATGATCTGAACGATTGGATTGAACCGCTCAAGGGGCATCCTCAGGCAATCACGCCTAACTTCACTCGCTTTAGGCAGCGGTCCGTTTGCTTCACAAACGCAAGTTGTCCGAGTCCGGGTTGCAACCCATCACGTACGGCGATCATGACCGGTTTGGCCCCCTACACATCGGGTGTTTATTCGAACTATCAGGACTGGCGTGAAGCGATTCCAAATCGCCGAACGATC
>NZ_JBFHFD010000231.1:0-12189 GCF_041583735.1 Novipirellula sp. | reverse complement strand
TGTCATTCGATCGGTCACGAATATGCACGTGGCTATCGCAATTTGCAGCAATTGGCCGTTCAGTTGTGCAGCGTGGGATTTGACGTGCTGCGGTTTGATTACGCCAGCACCGGTAATTCCGATGGGGCGTGTGCCGAGTTAACGGCCCAGCGGATGCAACGAAACTTGATCGACGCGCGTGATTACTTGATCGAACAAAGCGGTGCAAAACAGATAGCGGCAATCGGACTGCGACTTGGGGCCACCATTGCCGCCTCGCTGCCCGACGGCAGCTTTGATCACGTCGTGTTGTGGGACCCGATCGTCGACGTCAGCGAGTTCCTCAGGACGATGGACCAATGGCACCGCCGTCAACTGACCGAATTGCGCCGTTTCAGCACGATCCGCGTTGCCAGCGAGATCGACCAAAGCTACGGACACGCGATGTCGCCCGAGAAGCGACAGAGTTTGACGTCACTTCGGATACCGGCAAACGCCAAACACGTCTCGGTGGTGGTCAGCGAGCAAGGTTTAACGTCGCCTGCCGAACGAAGCTGGTTGGCGTCACAAGCCGACGTGGCTCGCGTCTCGGATGATATTCGCTGGGACGCACAACGATACACCGAAAGTGCATTTTCGTCGCCGGAAACCATGAAAGCAATTCTCGGGATTTTGCAGCGAGCAGAGGACGACGACGTGGCCTCCACCCCGCGTCATCCCGTGACAACACAGACTAAGCCAGCACACGCCAAACCGACGAAAACCAAATCCGCAGACTCGAAAAACGCCGTCGTGTTTGGCCGCTACGAACACCTGCTTGGCGTTTGGCAAGCATCGACTGCGACACAGCAATCCGATACCGCCGCGATTCTAGTCACCCCAGGGATGCTGCACCACGTCGGTCCATTCCGCATGTACGTGGACGTTGCCAACGACTTGGCCCGTCGCGGCATCGCGTCACTACGCTTTGACATTTCCGGTATCGGCGAAAGCTTCGGCGTGGGTGTGGGAGGACGCTCGATTGACCGTGCCGCTGACGAAATCAGCCAAGCAATCGACTGGATTTTTGAAAACACCAAGATGCAAAAGATCGTGCTGTTTGGCTTGTGTAGCGGTGCCGACGATTCGCTGCATGCTGCGGTTCGCGATGATCGCGTCACCGCCGTGGTACCGATGGATGGCTGTGGATACCGAACCCCCGCGTACTATTGGCACCGATTCCGAGGCCATCATTTGCACCGATTACTGCGACCGAGGAAGTGGTGGGAAGTTACGCAGCGATTGCTCGGCCAAAGCAGCACGGCACCGCGATCGTTACAACAAGGAGACGACATCCGCGAGTTTCCGTCGCGAGAAACTGCAGTCGCGGAATTAAGTAAACTCGCGGATCGCAAGACGCGACTGCACTTTGTCTACACCGGCGGC
This sequence comes from Novipirellula sp., assembly GCF_041583735.1. Classification (NCBI taxonomy): domain Bacteria; kingdom Pseudomonadati; phylum Planctomycetota; class Planctomycetia; order Pirellulales; family Pirellulaceae; genus Novipirellula; species Novipirellula sp. The sequence goes on along the minus strand of NZ_JBFHFD010000231.1, from coordinate 10,785 downwards.
GTGGGTATGTATTATAGTTATGCCCAACAGTTCTATGACATGTTCCCTGAACTCGAGGGACGCGACGAAGTTTCGATGTGCTTTCATCCCGCGATGGATCATGTTGCGTATTTGTGCGAAGACCGAGCGGCGCTCGTCGAGCACATTGGATCTCAGATTGGCGAGATCGCAACGCATCGGAATCCGTGATGCAGCATCCGCGATGCATGTCGTAGCGAATCGCTTGTTCTGACCACGAGAATCCCACCATGTCCCAGTGCCCGAGCACAATGGTTGGATGGCAGGCGGTAGTGGACGAGGCTACGAGTCCTGCAGCTTTATCCAGCCAAAAAGGACTCGTTGCCTCGTCCACTACGGAAGACGCCGTCAGTTATTCTTCGCCGCCGCTCGGGGCAAGCAGCGTTTAGCGAACCTTGTTTAGCGAACCTTGCACTGGAATCGAATGGTGACGCTTTCGCCGACCTTCAATTCGTCCGTCAACTTCCACTGCAACATCAACGATTCGGCTTCGTTCCGTTTAGTCGAGAATTCAGCTCCTCCGCTACACGTTTGACTCTCTGCCACATATTCCAAGCGTGTGGTCAAGTTGTCGGTCAATGTGACATGATTGACGGCCGAATCGCCTACGTTTTCCACTCGGATAGCGAACGAGACCACTTCGCCGGGCTGGGCGTGTTGGCGGTCGGCAAACTTGCCAATCTGTAATCGACCGGCATCGGGAAAGTCGTAGACTCGCATCTCTTCGACTCGCAAATCGCGAGTCAATGTCGGTGGCTTCAGATCTTCGATTGCCACTTCGATCGATTCTTCCACACTCCACGACACCGCCGCACTTGCAGCTTCCTGTAGCCGTGCGAGTTGGTTTTCTTGCAATTGCCCCAAATCCAACACCGACAAACCGGCCAATGCCGCCAAAACGTCTTCGGCCATCTCGGGCTGCAGCACGTTTTCGATACGTACGCCACGATTGCGGTCTCGCATCGCGTCGATTCGTCGGGCGACGTCGGCGTGGGCAAGGGCTTGAGTATCGTTGATCACTAACCCTGGCAAATCTTCTTGAATCCGATTGAGTCCAACGTCGTGCTTGACGCCGGCAACCCCGATCACACGTCCCCCCGAAGCGGCACCGGTGATTTTTCGCACCGAAGCAAACCGCGGTGCGTAAACGCAAACCCGGTTACTTGCTTTGACCTCGGTATCGCCGGCTTCGGTCATGTAGTGAACGACGGTATCTTCGGCGTCCAGACCGGCCAGTGTATTGTTGCGGCGAACGGCAACATCTTGATGATGATCCCCTCCGTCGCATAAGAATTCGTTCGGATCGACGCCGTGTGCATTCCAGCCGCCGCCAGCATAAGTGGCGTAGCCTTGCGGGCCACTTTGGCATGCGTTTGGATCCCCAGCAGCACATCCACCGCAACCACATGCTGCAGCATTTTGTGCGTGAGTTTGATGCCGTTGCCAAGCGACCTGCTGGACCGCAGGATTCCACTGCGTTTGCGGCGTATGCATCGCGGCGGCGTGAGGCGTGGCCATCGGTGGTGCGGCATTGGCCGGAGTAGGCTGTGGAGCCTTTTGCGAGGCATACCCCGGTTGCGTTGGCATTTGCTTGGATTGCGGCAACTGACATCCCGTCAACACAAATCCCGCCAATAGCGTTACGACCAGCATCACCAAGCTAACGCGTTGGCGGCCGTGATCATGATTCAGTTCATTCATCAGAGCGTTGTCTTTTGGGGCCCGCTTCATTGCTGTGATCCCTGCTCGGGTTGATAAATCGGCGTCCAAGCTGGGTAGCCAAAGAAGAACTGCGGCATCAAGGCGGCCGCCCCTGGAGGGGCAACCGAACCGATGCGAACGATCGCAACGGGACGTCCCATTCGATCGGCCACTTCCAGTGCGTCTTGGTGCTCCGAAAGCTCAATGGCTCGTGATGTCTGTGGCGTTTCGGCGAGTGGGAATGCGGTCGCCGGATCTTCTAAATAGATCACGCGAGTGACCAAACGGCCTTCGAGTGCCGCTTCGAGATCATCGTGGTCCAAGTTGATTGGAATTGGATAGGTCGTCGCCAAACCGGGTGGCGGGTAAATGCGATCAATCAATTCAACGGTAGGATACAACTCGGCGCCTTCGGCACCAGGAATACCGGTGATCCGAAAACGATAAACACCTCCGATCAACAACCCCACTTGCAGCGACGGGTCTTCGGCACCGAAGAACTCGCTGCCCTGAGGCATCGAAAAACCGACCCCTTTGGGCCCCGAGAATGCGACCGGTTGAAAGTAGTTTTGGACGGGGCCGCGGCCAGCCAGCCGTGCTTGTCCAATCACTCCGGCAGGCATGTCGCCGCGAAGGATGTGGTGACGATCACCGCTGCCGAGATAGTCGCTTGGATCCGCTGCACGTGTCGTATTACTGATCAAAACATGGCCCGACCAAATTGCCAACGCGAGAATCGTTGTTGACACCGCAACGTTGGTTCGAGTGCGAATTTGGCGAGTCATCATGAGGAACCGGAACGGATCGCGTTTAGGAGAAAATGACAGTGAGTGTCGCCTTTCGCATCGCGAGACAGCAAATTTGCTCGCCAGGCGAAAGGCAACACTCGACCCGAAGGTCGAGCGTTGGTTGCCCGAATCAAAACCAAGTGAATGGTTTTGATTTCAATTCACTTCTTCGCTGGCGTGTTGGTACAGCGGTCGTGCGTTAGGAACACCGGGGTGGATGTTCTGCTCGGTGATGTTGATACGGCTGACCGGGTTCGGGTAGCTGTATCCAGGTTGCATACGCACACCGATTTTGACTTTGTCCACAGGTTGTGGCATGTGCATCGGGGTGTGGTTACGCATCACGTGCTTCTTCAATCCCGCAGGGCTTCCCAATGGAATGTGAGGTGGTCCAGGCAACCCGATCGGGGTGCCGGAGATTGGCATTCCGTATTGAGGAGCGTTGACACCGGCGATCATTCCGGGCAATCCCATTGGCATTGAAGCACCGCCCCCGGCAGGTCCTCCACAGCCTTCGGTCATGGCCGAAGCAAACGGTGCAGGCAAACCTGCGATCGGAGGTCCCATCATTCCGCCCATCACTCCGCCACTTCCACCGGCTCCCATCATTTCGATGTCTTTGTCACCAAGGCGAATGATTGCAAGGATCGAACCCCGACGATCCGCTTCCACGATGGGATCGATTCCTGGATCAAGCCGAGTGCTGACCAGGGTATCGATACCTGCCAATGCAGGACCTTGGAAATCGGGATCGGGTAGGTAGATCACTTTGGTAACGAAGTTGCCAGTCAAGACTTGGTCAAAATCTTCCGCGGTGAACTGGATTGGTACCGAGTTGTGTGCCAAGTAGGCTCCGGTTCGTGGGTTGGCATAGGCCAGTTCCACGGTCGGATACAGCTCGACGCCTTCACGTGATGGAATGTTGGTCAGCTTCAACCGGTACAATCCTCCTTGAGGAAAGTTTTGGCGAGCCGGAACGACAAGCGGATCGCTGTCGAACATGCCGCCGCCGGAGGCATCGTAGCGAACCTGCATCCCTTCGGGTTGGCTCATGGTAACCTGGACGGTCGATGGTACGCCTGGCATCATCGGCATCATCGATGCCACGCCGCCGCCTTGCGAGTTTGCTCCAGCGGACGCGCCGCCGTTGCAATCGGCACAAGCTGCTCCGCTTCGCATGCTCGCGAGTTGGAAGTTACCTTGGCCGCCCATTGCGGGTCCCAGCGGAGCACTTCGCATGACATCCGGTCCGGCTTGACCAATCGCGCCTTCTGGCATTGGTCCGCCGCCCATCATTCCTGCAGCTCCCATCGGACCTGGGCCCATTCCACCGGCTCCCATCATTCCTGCCGCTCCCATCATGGGCATTCCCCCGCCCATTCCAGCAGCCATTGGCATCTGTCCCATGACTCCGGGACCGGGTCCGCCAACACCTGGACCCGGTTCGAGCATACGCTGTTCGGGCGGCAAGTTGTGGCGAACCGGCACGCACCCGGTGGCGAGGACCGCCGTGGCCGCCAGCAGCGACATATGAGTGACGATTCGTTTCATCTTTCCCCTCGTTCCTTGGGAGATGTGCACTCGGCATGCGGTTTCGCGAAGTTACGAAACCAGCGACCTAAACACATCCAATAAATGTTTTGTAAGTGTGAACGATCTGGGTGGACGCGTGACCGGGAATCCAACTACGATCCGTTCGGCATTCGGCCAGACCTTCTTCGTAGTTGGTCATCGGCACGCGGAGGGTGTTATCTTTGGAAAAATCGACATAACCGGACTATGAAGATTGACCGCTACAACCGCTTGATCAGCGATAGCAAATCCACAAAGGGTTTCACTGCGAGTTTCACACGTCGTCGTGGTGGATCGAATTGGATCGTGTTGTTGTGTCTCGGTGTGGTTTTCCTCACGTTTTCCGCACTCGATTGGCAAATCACCGTTGCCGACACGCCACACAGCGAAACCGAAGCGGGCCCTGACCCAAGTGACCAAGCCGCCGTTTTGGAAAATGAAGAAGCGGCAAAAAAACTTTTGCGGCGAGTCATTTTTCAGCTCGCCAGCGGCCCTGCTTTTGAATCCAAAGTACGTCAACGCGTCTGGACCACCGGTCGCGAAGTCGTCGGCGTAGGAACCTACGAACAGTCAGGCCACACCACAGGCCAGTTCAATTTTCAAATGACGATGCACGATGGCGAAGGCAAACATACGCTGCAGCAAATGAGCGATGGACGATTGGCATGGACTCGAAGCGAGGTGGCGGGCGAGATTTCGCTGCGGCGCGTCGATGTGGCCCGACTCGACGAATGGTCGGCCTCGTCCCCACGTGAAAATGCGTTGCCGTTGCGAGTGCGGGTGGGGGGTTGGATCGAATTGCTCGAACAAATCCAACCCGAGCATCAATTGCAAATCGCCAGCGGTAGGTTGCAGGGACAACCGGTCTGGGTTGTCACTGCCACGTTGCCCGAGAGCAAACAAGACAAGGTGATGCAAACCTCCGGACGCGAGGAATGGCCCACGCTTTACCCTGTCAAAGTCAGTGTGGTGATTTCCAAAGTTGGCAACAAAGAATCGGGCTTTGGAAAATTCATGCCGCTAAGGATCGAACACTGGAGCCGAGCGATGGATGAGCCCACAGATTCGGAGGCCGAAGAAATCTCCCAAGCCGAGCGTCTCATTTCGCTGGTCGAACTCTATTCGATTCGTCAAATTGCGCCGCCTCCGATCGAGCGATTCCGCTTCGAAAACCGCGATGCCGAAGTCAATTTCACCAACGAAACCGATCGTTATCTGAAGCGATTCGGGGTCAACGTGGCCGAGCTTGCACCGATCAAACACTATCGGTAGCGCTGCTTGCGTCCGTGCCCCTTTGGCCGTCAGCTATAATGCAAATCTTGTTTTGCATTCACGTCGCTCGCACGAAAAAGTTGGGGCGCCATGTACGGCAACCAATCGCATCATTCATCATTGATCCGCAGCGGCCGCGTCCTTGTTTTCTTGGCCGCTGGTCTGTTATTGCTGGGCGCAATTATGTCGCTTCACAACAGCGAAAAAAGCCTCGTGCAAACCGCAGGCGGACTCGACCAAGCCGCAGCGGCGGTGATCGAAATTGATGCGGCCGAGCCTCACCCCAAGCACGATGGTAAACTGGTCTACGTTACCGGTCGCTTAAAAACATCCACGCCGATCAGGGATAAAACCTTTGCACTTGAGGTCAACGCGGTTCGCTTGGAACGCCACGTTGAAATGTTCCAGTGGCGTGAAGTTGAAAAACGACGCGACTCGCTGTCATCAAGCGATCGCTCGATCGGCAGACGCCGAAAGGTTTATCACTACGAGAAGATATGGTCCAAACAACGGATCGATTCCTCTACGTTTCGACACGCTGGCCACGACAATCCTACGACGATGCCGTTTCCAAATCACAGCGTCCAAGCCGACGTGGTGCAACTCGGCGGATTCCGGTTGTCCGATTCGCTAATTGATCAAATCCCGCCAAGCGATCCGCTAGACTTCCGACTTGCGGATCTGTCTGCGGAAATCGCCCGCGACGCTTTCATTCACCATGATGCCCCTAACCAGTCCCCGCGAGTGTATTGGTCAGCCGGACGCGGGCGAGCGAAGCGTGACGCTCAGATTGGTGATGCACGTGTGTATTTCACGATGCGTCCGAGCAGTACCGTCAGTGTGATCTCGCAGCAACGCGGTGATTCGTTGGTCCCGTTTCGTACCGCCAAAGGCAACCCTATCGATCTGCTATCAGTGGGTACCGTTGCACCGGACGTGATGATCCAACATGTTCACGGGACGACAACACGTTCGGCATGGGGGAGCCGTTTGATCGCAACCATGATAATGATGGTGTCCATGTACTTGCTGCTGCGGCTTGGATCGCGTTGGATCAATCCTAACGCATTTTTGACCAGAATCAGCGAGCTGCAGCGATGGCGGATCGCGGTTTCGGTCGCCGTCACATTGGTCTGTTTCTGCATTTGTAGTGCCTGGGTCATGGACCACCCCAGCTACGCGGTGAGTGTGTTGGCGATTGCGGTCCCCATTATTCCCGCAAGCGTCTACGGCATCCACCCTCGCAGCGTGCCCCTGGGCAGCAACGGGCCCCATTCCCAGGCAGAACTTCGCGAAACCCGCGCGGAAGATCGCAAACGACGCAAGCGAAAACGACGACGCAGGTTGGCCAAACGCCGCGGTTGACCGCGGTGGCGTTGCTGTCGTGCGGTAGCTTTGCTGCCGTGAAGCGGCGTGCACCGGCTGGAAATACGGATGAGAGAAAAAATGATCCGCTAGCATCCTGGCGGCGTAACGGGGGAAAATCGCTGGCGAATCTACGGGGGACAATTCGTCGACGTTGTGATATCAGACTTGCTCATTTCGCCGTCTCCGCCTTCTATTTTTGGCTACAACTCGTTGTAGTTAAACGACTTCGGCTATCCGACAGAATTTGCATGATGTCAAATTTCTTGGCTCAACCGGGCTCTCTGCCTTTATAATGAATGGGACCCTGTTCACTTGATCTTTTTTATCCCGACGAAACGCAGGAATGCTTCCTGCGCACCACGCGCCGGATCCCTGTCGTCTGACTAAGCTAAAGTTGGCGACAGCAATCTCCTGGTTCTACTGGCGACTGTTCGTCGTTCTTGGTTGCGTTCTCCTTTGGAGCTGGATATCCATGACTCATTCACCTACTGACATTCTGCGACTGTATTCCGAAACTTACGAAAAAGCGAAGCAAGTCAAGCTGACGCTCAAGGAATACCTCGAAGCCGCAGGTAGCGATCCATCGCTGTATAGTTCCGCAGCCGAACGAATGGTCGAGGCGATCGGCGAACCGATCCACGTCGACACGTCGCACGATTCCCGGTTGGGCCGGATCTTTATGAATCGCACGATCAAGACGTATCCTGCGTTTCGTCAGTTCTTTGGACTCGAAGAAACCATCGAACGCATCGTCGGCTACTTTCGTCATGCCGCCCAAGGGCTCGAAGAACGCAAACAAATCCTGTATTTACTCGGACCGGTCGGGGGCGGCAAAAGCTCGCTGGCCGACCAACTGAAAAAACTGATGCAGGCGCGGCCCGTCTTTGTGTTGTGCGCCGATGACGAAGTGAGTCCGATTTTTGAAAGTCCGCTGGGCTTGTTTGATCCCAAAACGATGGGGCATGTTTTGGAAGAGGACTACGGTATCCCCACACGCCGATTGCCGGGATACATGTCGCCCTGGGCGCTAAAACGACTGGACGAATTTGGCGGCGACATCTCCAAATTCTCTGTCGTCCGTGTGATGCCTTCCGAGCAACGTCGCTGCTTGGTCGCCAAGACCGAACCTGGCGACGAGAACAACCAAGACATCTCGTCCTTGGTCGGCAAGGTCGACATTCGTAAACTCGAGCATTTTGGCCAAGACGATGCCGATGCTTATTCCTATTCGGGCGGGCTAAACCGCACGACGCAGGGACTGCTCGAGTTTGTCGAAATGTTCAAAGCACCGCTCAAGATGTTGCACCCGCTGCTAACTGCAACGCAAGACGGTTCCTACGTAGGGACCGAAAATGTTGGGGCGATGCCGTATCAAGGAACGATCGTTGCCCACTCGAACGAGTCCGAATGGGAATCGTTCAAATCCAATCGCAACAACGAAGCATTCCTAGACCGGATCTGTGTCGTCAAGGTTCCGTATTGCTTGCGGGTCACCGAAGAGAAGATGATCTATGACAAATTGATCCACAACTCGGAACTGGGCAACGCGCCCTGCGCCCCGGACACCTTGGAAATGATGGCACGGTTCTCGGTGCTGACCCGGCTAAAGGAGCACGAAAATTCGAGCCTTTATTCGAAGATGCGGGTCTATGACGGAGAATCGCTGAAGGACACCGATCCGCATGCCCGCACGGTGGGCGAATACCACGACGCGGCAGGGGTCAGCGAAGGGATGGACGGCGTTTCCACCCGCTTTGCCTACAAAATCTTGTCCGAAACATTCAACTTTGACACCCACGAAGTGGCCGCCGATCCGGTTCACTTGATGTACGTGTTGGAGCAGTCGATCCGGCGTGAACAGTTGCCCGAAGACACTGAACAGCGATATTTAGAGTTTGTCAAAGAGGAATTGGCATCGCGGTACGCGGAATTTATCGGCAACGAAATTCGCAAAGCCTATCTCGAATCGTATCATGCCTACGGGCAAAACATTTTCGATCGTTACATCGCCTATGCCGATGCTTGGATTGACGATACCGATTACAAGGATCCTGATACGGGCCAATTGATGGACCGTGAGATCTTGAACGAGGAACTTGAAAAGATTGAACATCCGGCAGGCATCTCCAACGCGAAAGACTTCCGTTACGAGGTCGTCAAATTTGCGTTGCGAGCACGTGCGAAGAATGAAGGACGCAACCCGGCTTGGACCTCGTATGAAAAGATCCGGGACGTGATCGAAAAACGAATGTTCGGCCAGATCGAAGAACTGCTGCCGGTCATTAGTTTTGGAGCCAAAAAGGACAGCGAAGCGGAGCAGAAGCACAACGAGTTTGTCGAACGATTAACCAAACGAGGCTACACCGAACACCAAGTTCGTCGCTTGGTCGATTGGTACATGCGAGTCAGCAAATCAGGGTAGTTTTGAATTATGCACGTCATCGACCGTCGTCAGAATCCGAATGCCAAAAGTCTGGGGAATCGGCAACGTTTCGTCCGCCGGGTCAAATCGCATATCCGCAAAGCGGTCAAGGAAGCGATCCGGCACCGTAAGGTCGCGGATCTCGACGGCAGCGAAAAGATATCGATCAGTGCCAACGACGTCAGCGAACCGAACTTTAACTTTGAATCGGGCGTCGGAAATCGCAACTACGTGCTGCCCGGCAATCGTGGTTACCAACGCGGTGACCGCATCCGCAAACCGAGCGGCGGGGCAGGGGGCAGCGGTGCGTCGGGCAGCCCCGACGGTGATGGCGAAGACATGTTTGTCTTTCTGCTGACTCGCGAAGAGTTTATGGATATGTTCTTCGACGATCTCGAACTGCCCAATTTGGCGAAACGCAAACTGAAGTCGATGACAACAACCTCACGGGCGCGTGCGGGATATTCGGTTGACGGCGCCCCTCAGCGATTGAATCTGCGTGAAACGATGCGGCACTCCCTATCGCGACGCATCGCCCTGCGTCGCCCCAAACTTGCCGAGCTCGATGCGATATTGGCTGAATTGGAACAAGCCAATGAACAGGGCGATGAGGAAGAGATCAAACGGTTGACCGAATTGGTCGCGGTCACCCAGCGGCGGATGAAACGAGTCAGCTACTTGGATACCGTCGATTTGCGTTACAACCGGTTCGAAATGCGGAGCAAACCGACGACGCAAGCCGTAATGTTCTGCTTGATGGACACGTCGGCGTCGATGACCGAAGACCTCAAGGATCTGGCCAAGCGTTTTTACATGCTGCTGCATCTTTTTCTGACACGGTACTATCAAGCGGTCGAGATCGTATTCATTCGGCACACCTATACTGCGACCGAAGTCGACGAGCATACCTTCTTTTATGGGCGTGAAACCGGCGGCACGGTGGTCTCGTCAGCGTTGATCGAAATGGAACGAATTGTCAAAGAGCGTTATCCGGTCGAGGATTGGAATATCTATGCGGCGCAGGCCTCGGACGGTCATAACTTTGACCATGACATGCCTCAAACGATGTCGCTACTGGAAAAATCAATCCTGCCGATGTGCCAGTATTACGCATATATTGAAGTGGGAGACGAGCCGTTAACGAGCGACAGCGTGCTGTGGAAAAACTATGAGTCGATGGTCGCGAGGATCTCGCATTTCCAGCGTGCCAAGGTCAGCGAACCCGCCGACATCTACCCCGTTTTCCACAAACTGTTTTCCAACGACAAACGTCAACGGTCTCAAACGGCGGCTGGCTAAGCGGAGCATCATCCGCGCGCCGACACTAAAAAAGAACCAATTGAGGGATGCCCACGCGATGACCGGAACGAATCTGATCTATCGTGGCTCGGAATGGGATTTCGAGTCGCTGCACCGCGCCCACGAGGCGATCGAAGAAATTGCACTCGGCGAGCTTGGGCTTGATGTCTATCCCAACCAAATCGAGGTGATCACTAGCGAACAGATGCTCGATGCCTACGCCGCGATTGGCATGCCGCTGATGTATCATCACTGGTCCTTTGGAAAACACTTTGCTCGCGAAGAGCTGCTGTATCGCAAAGGGGCTCGTGCATTGGCCTACGAGTTAGTCATCAACTCGAACCC
>NZ_JBFHFD010000230.1:0-12190 GCF_041583735.1 Novipirellula sp. | reverse complement strand
TTGCGATAGATCGGTTCATCTTGTGCAGGGCCGAGCCACAAATCGTAAGCGACGTTCTTGTCAATTTCCAGCGGCGTGTCACGTTTGCCGATTGAGCCGCGGATGCCATAGCGGTTCACTCGAGCCGACGTGATTTCGCCCAGTGCTTTTTCTTCGTGCAAGAACTTTTTGATCTCGGCTTGCATCGGGTCCGACCGCTGCTGGGTACCGAGTTGGCAGATGCGATTGTACTTTCGCGCCGCGGCAACGGTTTGGCGACCTTCCCATTGGCTGTGCGACAAAGGTTTCTCGACATACACGTCCTTGCCCGCTTCCATTGCCCAGATCGCAGCCAAGCAGTGCCAGTGGTTGCAGGTGGCGATGACAACGGCGTCGATCGAATCGCTGGCGATCAGATCACGAAGATCGCTCCAGCCTTGGGCTTTGGGGAATCGCTCTTTGGCGAGCCCGAGACGTTTGGAATCGACATCGCAAAGTCCGGCGATGTTGACCCCAGGGACCTTGCTGAATTGGCTCATCAACCCACCGGCGCGGCCGCCGCAAGAGATGAAACCGACATTGATTTCGTCGTTTGCGTTGGCGGCACGCAGGGTACGGGGAGCGATGGCGGTGGTGACTCCGGCAGCCAGTCCGGCGATCAAGGTTTGGCGTCGATTGAGTTGCATAATAGATAATTCCAGGGTGTAAAGGAGCTTGTCAGAGCGTAAGTGATATGAGTTGGTGAATTGAATTTCCGCTACGGGGGGCGAGTTCATTGTAATGCGTCGGCATCGACGTGAGTACAACGCCCGTGAACCTTGGAAAGCTGTGACGAATATTCGGACTACGTTGGTCACTTGCGCAAAAGTAGGGCTCTTGGGGAACAGGATTCCTGTGACAGCTGCCTCGATCGTGACGATCATTGGGCTTAGTGCACCACAGATCCGCGAGGATGCGGAAACCGCCGCTGATAAACTGGCCCCGAAAATGCGGATTCGCGTGCACGCCACTGCAGCTGGCTCGACTGATTTTCGCGTATTCTCGGCAGCCGGCCTGAACCCGTTTCACGCGGACACAGGCCTGCAGCCTAGGTGACGCCCCCGCTTTTGATGAAAGATGCCATGGAACCCTCCTTGAGAATTTTCGACGAAGAAACGGGGAATCCAAAATCACTGCGAATCGGCAGCCGGTTGGACAAATACCGCATTGTTAGCCGCTTGGGCGAAGGGGGATTCGCCACCGTTTACGCCGCTCATGACACGATCGAAGACCGCCGGGTGGCGCTGAAGATCCCTGACACTCGCTATGTCGCCAACACCCAATCGGTGGACGACCTGAAACGCGAAGTGCGAATCATGGCGAAACTGCGGCACCCCGGGATCTTGGAACTGAAGGACGCTCGGTTCGTCGAAGGCCATTTTGTGATGGTCTTTCCGCTGGGAGAACAAACGTTGGCCGATCGGCTCAGTCGCCGCTTGGCTCGCGCCACTGCGATCGATTATTCACTGCAGATGATCGATGCGGTCGCCCATGCCCATCAACAACGTGTCCTGCACCGCGACATTAAGCCCGATAATTTCATTCTGTTTGCGAACCAAACGATTCGGTTAACTGATTTTGGATTGGCACGGATCCAAAGGAACGGCAAACATGTGTCGGCATCGGGCACGCTTGGCTATATGGCTCCCGAGCAAGCGATGGGGCATCCTGGGTTTCGTAGCGATGTTTTTTCGCTCGGTTTGGTACTCTACCGCATGCTGTCTGGCGAACTGCCGGACTATCCTTTCGAAGCCCCGTTGCCGGGATACCAGAAACTTCGTCGCGGCTTATCGAGCGATTTTGTCGCCCTGATTCGCAAAGCCATTGATCCCGTGCCAAACCGACGTTTTCGTGACGCGATCGCGATGCAAAACGCCGTCAGCCGGATTCGCTACCCGCTAAGCGACCGCAGCATCAGCCAACTCGGACGCACCGAGACGACATCACGGATCAGCCAACGCCGCGCCGGTTGATCACGACTCGCCGCCGTTACGGCTAATGTCATCGCCTTTAGTAGCGGCTCGGCGCGAGTTTAGTAGCGGCACGGCGCGCGCCGTCCGGTAGCAGTGAGTAAAACGTTCGACATTGACCGGGTGGCTCGCGCCGCGCCGCTATAAAACCACGCGGCTAGTGCCAAAGTAAATGGCGATGGGGTCCCACAGCGATGTCCGTTGCCCAATTCGACTGGGCTTTTTCTTGGTTCTGCGCTACAATCCAGAGACCTCTTCGGATCAACGTCTACTGGATTTCTCATGTCGCATCGCAATCGCACGCTCCTGCTCCGTTCGGCGAGCAGCGTTTTTCTTTTCGTGTTCGTTTTGACGACGTCGCGTCCTGCGGTCGCCCAGCGTGGCGAGTTGATCGAAAGTTTGTTTCGCACGATTGCCGAAGCTCAATTGGAACGCGAACAGCGGAATCGGTTGCCGACACAACCGCCTCCGCCAACACAACCGAACCAGCCGCATCCAGGAAATCCGAATCCGCCTGCGAATGTTGAAATCGCGCCCTCGCCGTTTCCCAATCGAGCGGATGCCAATCGCAGCACCGCTGTCACGCAAGTCCCCCGGATCAACGTCCGCAGTCGCGAAGCGGCCGATTTTGCTCAGGAATTGGTCGATTTCTACGTCACGGTTGACCGCTTGGTCATCGATCTGCGAGAGCATTCGGTTCGCAATCCCAGCCTTCGCCCGTTGTTGCCACAAGCGTATCGGATTGCAGCCGACGCTCGCACGCTGATTCAAAGCTGTGACAACCTCGCCTCGTTGCAGCCGATTGCGTTGCCGTATGCCGAATTGGATTCGCGTTGGCGACAATTGTCGTTTAGCCTGCGTTCGCTTGACCAACTTGACAGCGAATGTTCGGCTTCGATTCGGCGTGCCGACCAATTGATCGCGTCAATGGAACGCCGCCTGAATATTGGCCCTCAATTCGATCGCACGCAACTTCGTGACTTGATGATTGTCGCATCGACGTGCATGGAAACGTTGATTGACGATCTGCAGTTGGCTGCGATCTCTCGCCGCGATGCCGAAACCTTGACGCACGATTGCCGACTGTTGCAACAAAAACTGCTAAGCCAAGCTCGATCGGTCGCCGAAGGCAGCTACGAAGATGTGGTGTCACGATTCACCGAGTTCGTCGGTCAATGGAGTCCACTGGGTCGCCGCGTGGCCGCGATCAACGATCGACATCTCAATCGGCGATTGGATCGGATCCGCGATGTTGCGAATCAAACGTATGCACTGCTTTGGATTCCGCCGCCGACCAGTGCGGTGGATGTACGTGCGGCTTCGGTTCGATTGGAATCGAGCGTGGGCAATATTTTGGACCGTCTGACGCTGCGATCGATGGTCGCACTGAATCCGTCCGAGCAAATTCGGGTGATGGAATCGAGTCGCCGGCTGTACGACCAATGTCGGCAACTCGAAACAGCGACCGCGCGAAATGCGTCGATACGTGATCTGGCAACGACATTCAAAAAGATCGATGCGGATTGGAACTCACTGCGTGCTTCGTACATTCAAATGGGAACGGTGCCCAACAGCGCGATTGTCGAAATCGACAGCGTTTGTGAGCAATTGCGACAAGCGTTGAACGTCTCTGCGTCGAGCGGCACCCCAGTCGACTTGGCCAGCCTGGTTCAGGCCGCAGCATCGCTGGAGGGGCATGCCGAATATTTGGACGCCGATGTGCAGCGTTTCAGCCGCTATATCACCTCTCAAAGCCGCCGTAATTCGCTGGTCGATGGCTCCAAAGATTTCTATATTCACGCAAAACGGCTGCATGCTCAGTTAAATTCACGTGCGGATTTCGGTGACTTACAACGGGAAGCGAGTCATTTGATGGACGGCTGGGAACAACTGAGCAGCGAAATTAACAATTTGCAGCGAAACGGCGTCCCTACGCGATCGGCCGAAGCGATGCAGCGGGCACATCGCGAAATGGTCCCCTTCGTCGCCCAATTGGGCGCCGCGCTATTACAGCGGTAACGCCCGCTCCCGAACTCACTGGGTGATGGCTCTACTACGGTCTTTCCCCCCGCCTTTTGAGATTGGCCAACTACTAGGGAAAACGGCGGGCATCCGCTATGGTATCCGTTAGCCCTGCGTCCAATTCCAGCTAACCAAAACGAAGATGACGATTCAACGTAACCCTACACGCGGCGTCCAAATCGGCTCGATCACCGTTGGCAATAACCATCCGATCGCAGTCCAAAGCATGACCGCGACCAAGACACAAAATATCGATGCCACCGTCGCGCAAGCCGAAGCGCTTCGCGAGCAGGGCGCTGGTGTGGTTCGCATCGCGGTCGATAGTGACAAGGATGCCGAGGCGCTGGCGGAAATTCGCAAACAGACCACCGCGAACTTGGCAGTCGATTTACAAGAGAACTTTCGTTTGGCCGAGAAAGTTGCTCCCTACGTCGACAAGATTCGCTACAACCCCGGCCATTTGTACCACCATCAACGCGACAAACCTTGGCAAGACAAGGTGCGGTTTATTATCGACCAAGCGAAAGAGCACGATTGTGCAATCCGCATCGGCGTGAATTGCGGCAGCATGGATCCCGCCAAAAAAGAGATGTACGATCCTGCGGATTCGATCACCCCAATGATCGAATCGGCACGGGAACATTGCGAGTTGGTCGATTCGCTCGACTTCACCCGTTACGTCGTTTCGCTCAAAGACAGCGATCCACGTAAAGTGATCGAAGTCAACAAACGGTTTGCCGAATTGCGTCCCGACGTTCCGCTGCATCTCGGGGTGACCGAAGCGGGCATGCCGCCCGATGGAATCGTCAAAACACGGATCGCGTTCGAGCAGTTGATCGGCAAGGGAATCGGCGACACGGTTCGCGTTTCGCTGACGCTGCCCAACGATCGCAAACCCGAAGAAATCGATGCGGGCCGCTCGATCGTCCAAGACATCTATAGCGGCCGAGTACGCAGCGTCGTGGTGTTTGACGATTCGTCGCTGAACATCATCAGTTGTCCGAGTTGTTCGCGGGTCGAAAACGAAGCGTTTATCGAATTGGCCGCCAGCGTCAAAGAGATGACTGAATACGCCAAAAACCATGCGATCACGATCGCCGTGATGGGATGCCGCGTGAACGGCCCCGGCGAAACCGACGATGCGGATCTCGGGTTGTGGTGCGGACCGGCGAAAGTCAATTTGAAACGAGGCACCGAAGCGCTCGGCGCGTTTGGTTACGACGAGATCTTGCCCAAGCTAAAACAAGAGCTCGACGATCTGATCGCCCGCAAAGGCTAACCGAGGACCGTCAGACCAATACAGTCTCTTTGGGCACTAGCCTGTTGGTTTTTATAACGGTGCGGCGCAAGCCGACCGGTAACTTTCGAACGTTTTACTCGCTGCAACCGGGCGGCTTGCGCCGCACCGCTACCCAAAGTAGTTGGCGTAGTTGGCACCGGGTATAAGGCACTGGGTAATACTCGCGTACGTCTGGCCGCTCACGCGGAAGCGGCTCTTAAAATCAAGCTGCCGCCCGCGATTATCGACAGCAGGAGTGTGGACGAAACTCTTGGCGAGTTTCGCTACGGGATAGTTTCGCTACGGGAAGTTGACGGTTACGCGATCTCGGCTAATTTTGCGGCCGCGTCGTCGCACAACCGACGGGCTTCGGACTCGGATTCGGCTTCGGCGATCAATCGCACAATCGGCTCGGTGTTGCTGCCGCGAACCAACAACCATTTGTCGGGCCATGCCAATCGCAACCCATCTCCGGTGCTTGCGGATGCGTCTTGGTGAGTTGCGATCAAGGCATCGAACAGCTTTGGCAACTTGTCCGCAGAGACTTCGGCTTTGGATTTGTGGATATGAAGCTTCGGCAGTGCGTCCGCTAGTTCCGCCAAGCTTTGACCGGTCGCGGTCATCAGATCCAACACTTGAGCCATCCCAACAAAACTGTCACGAACGTATCCGACTCGAGGATCGATGGGACCGCCATTGCCTTCGCCGCCGTATTTGGCTTGTTTAGCGATCATCATGTCGGCAACATTGGCTTCGCCGACGCTGCTGCGAAACGCCTTGACCCCCGCATCGGCTGCCAATCGCTCGCTCATCCCGCTGGTCGCACCGTTGATCACGATCGCACCTCGCGTCGCTTCGTGTTGCATCGCACGTTTGACACACAGTGCCAATGTGTATTCTTCGCCAATATAGCGGCCATTGGCATCGACCAACGCTAAACGGTCAGCGTCAGGGTCCTGGCAAAATCCGACGCTACAACCGTGCTGGCGAACTTGCTCGGCAATCCCCGTCAAATTGTCGGCTGTCGGTTCGGGAACATGCGCAAAATCACCGTCGGGCGTGTCGCCGACGATCACCGCGTCACACCCGAGTGCGGCGAGCAATCGCTTGCCAAGCAAACCGCCTGCCCCATGATTGCTGTCCAGCAACACGCGATGTTTTGCCTTGACGATCGCGTCGACATCGACAGTCGCCAGCACCATGTCCAAGTGATCGGCATGCGGATCCGACTCGGGGGTTGCCGATCCAATCTTGTCAAACGAGCACCACGCCGCTTCGCCTGCCAGATAGGCGTCGCGAATCGCGCCGCCGGTAACGGCATCCAAGACACGTCCGTCGGGCCCAAACAGTTTGATGCCGTTGTAGGGCGGAGGATTGTGACTAGCGGAAATCTGTACAGCTCCTGCGGCGTTTCGCTGACGCACCAACACGCCGACGGTCGGTGTCGCCGCGACATCGGCATCGATGCAATCGCGGCCACAGGCGGTCAACGCGGCAATAATCGCTTGCTTCAGCATGATTCCGCTGCTGCGACCGTCGCGACCGACCACGATTGGACCTGCGGGCAATTTCGAGGCATACGCCCCCACAAAGCGAACTGCGACGTCCGGCGTCAGCGACTCGCCCACAATACCCCGAAGCCCACTGACACTAATGATTAAATCGCTCATGAAGGATAGTCTGATGAATGAGAAAGAAGAGTGAAGGGAAGCGAGTTAGTTTTTGTCGCCCCACGTTGCCAGTGACCCTGCAAAACAAATAGAATCACATTCTTGCAAGGAGTATCCGCGAGGGTGCGTCAGCCAAAGGTGCCGATTCGTGCCCCACACGCTATTCATGTAAAACGAAGCGTTGGTTTGACTGACACGCGTTTTAGTTTGATTAGCTTAACTGCGAAACCAGCATGTCGGGCACCCTGCCACTGTTTTTTTGATTACTGATTACTTTTCCGGAGCGATTCGTGCAAGAACTACTATCCGCTGTTGAAACCGCTGCGAGCGAGTCAAAGATCAGCAAGTCTGCGGCCGGCCACATTCGTTCATGGTTAACCGAAGATCGCTACGCCCCGTACCGCGAGGAAGTGGCCAAACACATCCGCGAACAACAGTGGCAGAAACTGGACGATGTGTTTTGGACGATCATTCCGTTTGGTACCGGAGGACGCCGCGGCCGGATGTATCCAATCGGCTCTAACGCGATCAACGACCGCACAATCGGGGAAAGCGCTCAAGGATTGGCCAACTACGTGGTCGATTACGCCAAACGCCAAGGACGCAGCGACGCATTGTCGTGTGCTATCGCGTATGACACTCGGCACCAATCACGCCACTTTACGGAACTGTGCGCCGGAATCATGGTCGCGGCAGGAATCAAAGTCTACTTGCTTGACGATTATCGAGCGACGCCGCAATTGTCGTTTGCGGTGCGTCACAAAAATTGTGATTGCGGAATCATGGTGACCGCCAGCCACAATCCGCCAAGCGATAACGCGGTGAAGGTTTACTGGTCCAGCGGAGCTCAAGTGTTGCCGCCCCACGACAAAGCGATCATCGAACAAGTGATGTCGTGCCAAGAGATCAAGGCGGTCCCGTTTGCCGAAGCTTTGGCCGATGGACGCGTCGAAGTGGTCACTGACGAAATTGACAACGCGTTTCTCGACGCCGCTGCTGCCCAAGCATTCGCCGGACCTCGTGACGCCAAAATCCTGTACTCGCCACTGCACGGTGTTGGTGCCGCCGCCGTGATGCCACTGCTAGAGCGTGACGGGTTCCAGAGCGTCGAAGTCTACGGGCCTCACGAAGAAAAAAGTGGCGATTTTCCTAACGTTCCAGGACACGTCTCGAACCCCGAGAACAAAGCGGTCTTTGACAAACCCATCGAATATGCCCAATCCAAAGAACTCGACCTGATCTTGGCGACCGATCCCGATTGCGACCGCCTCGGAGTCGCCGCCCCGAAGACCACCGATTCCACAGGCCAGTGGGGTACCTTTGATGGCAACCAAATCGGGTCACTGCTTGCCGACTATGTGCTCAGCAAACGCGAAGCCGCCGGAACGTTGTCTGCGGATCACTACGTCGTCAAAACGCTCGTCACCAGTGAACTGATCCGACGTATCGCCGAGGATTACGGCGTCCGCTGCGTTGGCGATCTGTTGGTTGGGTTCAAGTACATTGCCGAAGTCATCGATCGCGAGGGTCCCGACCAATTTGTGTTCGGCACCGAAGAATCGCATGGTTATTTGGTGGGACAATACGCACGCGACAAAGACGGTGCCGTCGCTTGCATGTTGATGAGCGAATTGGCAGCCGAGTTGAAAGCCCAAGGCAAATCGCTGCACACACGTCTGGCCGATCTGCATCAAAAACATGGCTACCACAAGGAAGCATTGATCAACTTGGTGATGGAGGGCAGCGAAGGCATGGCGGCGATGCAGCGGTTGATGAAAGCGTTCCGTGAAACGCCCCCGAAATCGTTGGCGGGAATCGCAGTCAAGCAGATCCGCGACTATGGAAGTCAAACCAAGCTAGATGTCGCCAGCGGCGAGAAATCGGCACTTTCCGGACCCGAGGGTGACCTGATCATTTTGGATTTGGACGAAGAAGGCAACTACGTCGCGGCGCGTCCAAGCGGTACCGAACCGAAGATCAAGTTGTATGTCTTCACGCGAGTTTCGCCAGAGGATTCGCAAGACCTCGATGCGGCTGGGCAAACGATCGTCAAACGACTCGAAGGCATCGAAAGCGACATGCGAGCGTTCGCGAAGGATAACTGCTAACGCCGCGGCGGCGGTCGGAAAGCGATGGGCGTGTTGCCACATCGATACGAGCCCGCGGATTTTAGCGGTGCGGCGAGCGTTCGCCCGATCAAATTTGAACATTTTATTCGCGCCAACCGGGCGGCTCGCGCCGCACCGCTACGGTTCGCTGGTATTCTGAGAGTGGGCTCCGCGTCGTTTCGTCCAGCGTCCGCGTTTTTTCGCCTGGCGAATGTTATTCAGGAGGGTTCACCGTGAAATATTTTGTAGGGATCGATGTCGGTGGCACCACATCGACGGTCGCGATTGGGAACGAGAACCGCGAGATCCTAAAAATCTCGGATCAATTTCCGACACGGTCTAGTGAAGGGCCTCTGGCGACGGTCGACGATCTGCATGATGCGGTGATCACCGAGCTTCAGCATCTCGAGGGCACGATCGCCGATGTCCAATCGTTGGTCATTGCCACTCCTGGTCCCGCCACGCTTGATGGCGTGTTGTTGACCACGCCCAATTTGGCGCATCCCGATTGGGTCAATTTTGGAATACGCGAAAACCTGCAAATGCGGTTATCGCAAACCGGAGCCAAAGCGCCCGTTCGCTACCTTGGCGACGGTCAAGCTGCGGCGCTGGGCGAATATGTAATACGCACTGAAAAAATGCAGTGGAAAGACGCACCCCCGATCGATCCGCACGATCATCAACCCGACAAGTTCGACTCGTTGTTTTTCTTGGCAGTCGGCACTGGGCTGGGCGGTGGCGAAGTCTCGCGAGGCAAAGTGGTCCGTGGTCGCGAAGGCCGGGCCGGACATGCGGGACATGTGTTCTTGCCGTACGACGCGTTTCGTTACGATCATGATCGCCAACTCAAAGTCGGAAATGCTTACAGCTCAGCCGAGTCCGCGATTTCATTGACCGCGTTAACGCATCAGCTTGGTTACCGATTGTCGCTGCCACAATGGAGCGATCATCCGCTGAATTCGCTTGATTGTTCGATCAAGGCTAAAGCCAAACAGCTTCGAGAACTTGCCGCGTCTGGCGATCCGTTGGCGATCGAATTGCTTGATGACCAAGCCGCGGCACTCGGCGTTGCCATGTTGATGATCAACTACATCGGCGACTACGATCTGCTCGTTATCGGCGGCGGCGTCTGCGATTTGTCCGACGAACTGCGTCGCCGGTATGTCAAACAAGCCGAACTGGCTTATTATCGCCACGCCCTTGATGGATTCCGCAACCTTTCTGGATTGGCGTTTTCGCAGTGCGGTGACCAAGCGTCGGTGATCGGGGCGCTCGCCGAAGCGTACGAACTGGTTTAAAGTCTGCTGGGTTAAAATGCGGTGGGTTCATACGAGCGATCCCCCCCTCGGTTGCTTGTTTTGCATCCTGACGCTGCTGGCCCGGTCGTTATGCCCCGAAAGCAGCCCCCTGTTTATTCGCTGGATCCCCCCCTTATTTGCTTCTTCATGACTATCGAACAAATTGAGAAATTGATTCCGCATCGCAAACCGATGCGACTTGTCGACGAAATCGTCTCGATGACCGAGACCGAGATTGTGTGCCGAAAAACGTTCAGCGACGACGAGTTTTTTGTACAAGGCCATTTCCCAGACCATCCGATCGTGCCTGGTGTGATCCAGTGTGAATGCTGTTTGCAGGCCGGTGCAATCCTGCTGGCGCAAATCGCCGAGATGGCCGAAGGAGCGATGCCGGTGGCAACTCGCTTAGACAATGTCAAGTTCAAGAATATGGTTCGGCCGGGCGATACGGTGGAAATCCACGCGAAATTGGATGATCACGTCAGCAATGCATTTTTCTTGACCGGCAAAATGCTACTTGGCGGGAAAGTCACCGCACGATTAAACTTCGCCTGCACCGTTGCCAACCCCGGCTAACCAATCCGCACTCCCACTCTTAGACGCCGCTGTGAATTCGACCAGTCCTAACGAACCCGTTGCCGATTTTTTGTCTCTCCGTGATAAGACGATTTTGATCATGGGCGTGGCCAACAAAAAGAGTGTGGCATTTGCCATCGCGAAAGTGCTGCGTGCTGCCGGAGCGAACGTGATCTACAGCGTACGAAGCGAATCGCGAAAAGAGAGTCTCAGCAAATTGCTAAGTGGTGAAACCGTGTTGGTTTGTGATGTCGAGGATCAAGCTCAAATTGATCAGCTCGCGGCGACGCTTGAGGCAGACGGGGTCACGATTGATGGCTTGGTCCACTCGATCGCGTTCGCCGATTATCCCGAAGGCATCCGGCCGTTCCACGAGACCACACGCCGCCAATTCCTGCAGGCGGTCGACATTTCCGCCTATTCGCTGATCAGCGTTTGCAACGCACTGCGTGACCGATTTGCAAAAAATGCGTCCGTGGTCACGATTGGAATCAGCACGACGCGGATGGCGAGTGAGAGTTACGGGTTTATGGCCCCGATCAAGGCCGCACTCGAATCATCGTTAGCGTTTTTAACCAAATCCTTTAGCCGATTCAGCGAAGTACGGTTCAACGCTGTCTCGGCAGGACTGTTGAAGACAAGTGCGTCCGCCGGCATCCCTGGCTACGTCGATTCCTATCTGTACGCTGAAAAAGTCATCCCGCGCGGCCGGGCGGTCACCACGGACGAAGTCGCCAATACCGCCGCGTTTCTGCTCAGCCCACGCAGCAGCGGTGTCGCGGCCCAATCGATCGTTGTCGATGCCGCCATGGAAATTAATTATTTTGATGCCGAAGTCGTCCGCGCTGTCACAGCTCAAGATATTGATTAGCATTGCCGCCGTGCCAAATGCTTTCTTCCCTTTCACCTCCCCCCCTCTGCTGTCGGTTTTATGAATCGCAAAATCTATATCAATGGCCAGTACTTCGACCGCGAAAACGCCAAAATCAGCGTTTTTGACCATGGATTGCTCTACGGGGATGGTGTCTTTGAAGGCATGCGAATCTACAGCGGCAACGTTTTTCGTCTGCAACAACACATCGAACGCCTGTGGGAATCGGCTCGCGCAATCGCTTTGACGATCCCCATGTCGATCGAGCAATTGACGGACGATGTTAACGCAACCGTCAAAGAAAACGGACTGAACGATGGCTATATCCGTCTGATTGTCACTCGCGGGGCCGGACCGCTCGGGCTCGATCCGTTTCGC
>NZ_JBFHFD010000229.1:0-12224 GCF_041583735.1 Novipirellula sp. | reverse complement strand
CGGCGTGCAGCCTCTCGTGCGGCGTTGACTGCGGGAAGCAGAAGTCCCATCAATATTCCGATGATCGTAATGACCACCAATAGCTCAACTAACGTAAATCCGATTCGCTGACGCTTCATTTCGCGCTCCGTAAGACAAGGCCGAGAGAGAGAGGGGGTTGTGTTCATGTGGGAATGATAATCCGTCACGGTATTGATTATCGCCTGTTCACTGCTTCAGTGCAAACCCGCCTGAGCAATCAGAGGTGATTATTTTCACTCCTTCGCGTCTTTTGAGGACGCAGTGTGGACTGATCGGGGTGTCTCGATGGGAACTCGCAAATCGCTGGCTCCGACGCCTTGAACCCTGGTTTTTCTGGGGCCACCGACTACTCTGGGGCGATGCCGTGGCGTCCAGTACAATGCGAAACCATCAGGTTTATCATTTGCCACCCCGCAGAAGGGGTGGAGCAGAAATTTGCAGATTTCTTGCTAGCGTAGCTGGTCACTTCGGCGTCCCGCTGCAAATTCGTTCGCGTTAGCGTCGGCACCGCGTGTTCGCGGCTCCGACGACAGATCGGTTTGATTTGCCCTCTCTTCTCCTGTTTTGTGCTGACCCTTGATCTATTTGGATTTTAATCGAACGACGCCGCTCGCCCCTTCGGTGCTAGAGGCAATGCAGCCGTACTGGGCTACTCACTTCATGTTGCCTGGGCAAGAGCACTCGCAAGCCCAGGCAGTGGGGGAGTCACTCGAGCAGGCGCGGGAGTCGGTCGCCGCAATGGTTGGCTGTGATCCCTTTGAAATTGTGTTCACCAGCGGCGGGACCGAGGCAAACAATCTGGCGATCTGCGGCCAATTGAAAACCATGCCCTCGCCTCGACTTCCCGGAGCGGATGTCTCGTCGGCAAAACGTTCCCATCCCATTCAATCGGTTTTGGAATCAGGCAGCAAAGCGGTGGCTGGGCGTCGTCATGTTTTAGTCAGCGAGCTCGAGCATGACTCGGTCCTCGGGGCCGCGCTTTCGCTTTGCGCCGACGGAGTCGATGTGGAACGGGTGCCGTGCCAAGAAAACGGTGTGGTGGACCCGGCGCAGGTCGAGTCGATGCTGCGATCCAATACGCGACTGGTCTGCCTGCAGCTCGCAAACCCCGTCCTGGGAACGCTTCAAAAAGTGCGTGAAGTGGCGGATATCTGTCACAATCGGGGGGTGTCAGTTCACTGCGATGCGACCCAAGCATTTGGGAAGTTGCCGGTCGAGGTTTCGCAGCTTCGCGCCGACACGGTGTCGATTAGTGGGCACAAGTTCTATGGGCCCAAAGGCAGCGGTGCGATCTACGTTCGCCGTGGCCTGCATCTGTCCCCCATCTGTCACGGCGAGCCTCGGGAAATGGGGCTGCGTCCGGGAGCCGAAAACGTTCCTGGGTGTATCGGTTTGGGGGCGGCGGCACATCTCGCCAGCCGCTGTGAAAGCGAGGTCTCGGACAACTTCGCCGAGCTAAGTGATCGATTTCTTAATGGACTCGAATCTTCCCTTGGAAAATCGCCGATTTTGCTCGCCAGCGAGTCGCCGCGGATCGCCAATACGATGGCGATCGAGATGCCCTGTGATGCGGGGTTGATTCAAAAAGCAGCGCGGCAATTGGTCTTTGCGACCGCCCAGTCGGCCGAGCCGCCTGACGAAATTACTCGCTCGCTGAAGGCAATCGGGCGGACTGAAACGCAGATCCGCCGCACGATTCGTGTCTCCCTCGGGTGGACCACTTCGCGAGACCAGATTGACCGTGCGGTCAGTCTGTTGGCCGATGCCTGTGATACTGTGATGGCGCGGTAGTCACCCTAGGGTTTTGTTCCCGGTCTCTTTTGCTAGCGGACCATCGCGTGCCCCGCAGGCTATTCGCTTTGGTGTTGCGTCGTGACGCAAGCGGTCCAGTCACGGTGGGGGTGCCACTCGGGTTGGGTCAACCTGCTCCTGCCGTCCTGCGAAACTGTTTCGCCGCCTAGCGTCGCTAAATGAAAACGCCCTCCTACGCCCTTTTGCCATTCTGATTTGCCGCCCCCCCGCTTGGAGTTTTCTGTCGCTTTTCTTCTGCGGCAAAATCGCTCTGGCGGCCGTGATTTCGGTCGCGAGAATCGGAGGCTTGCGAAGGCCTGGCGTCGGTTTGGGAGGTGGTAATCGAGAGGGTTTCACAGCGGCCGAGCAGGGTGGGAGATCGCTGGCGCCCCACCGCGTCATTCCCTCGCGAGTCGTATTCGAGGCGGTTGACCTTGCGGGCGGGCTGCATAGGGATAGCCGTCACGCTGTGTTCCCCCTCTTGTGGTTCTTCTGCTGCCGCGTCTCATGGTCACCGTGGCGTCAACAAGTCTCGTCATGAGGTCTGCTGGCCGTTTTGAAGGGCAAGCTGAAATGCTTGTAAAGCAAATAAAATCTTCAAATGAGCAGATTTGCTGCAAAACACGCATTTCTAGGTTTTCTTTTTTCGTGCCGCCACCTTGCCGCCTGAAGTGGACACTTGGCGAATGCACATGAGGAGGGTGCGCGTTTTTTGTGCAGTCAGTCGATGCCTTGGCTGCGGCAGGCCTGCACGCGATTTAGGCAGAGGGCTAGCAATGGGCCTAAGTTGTTTTGAAAGCATAGGTTCGGGAGTGGCGTTTGACCGGGCGTGAGGATAGCGGCACAAACACCCACACGACGTGCCGACCTGGCACAGCCATAGGAAAGGAAGATCCTCAAAATGTCCCAAACTGAAACCAACGCTCAACTCCGATATGCTAGCGATCCTTTGCCAGAGCAAACGGATGTAATTGCCCCCCGTTTGGATATTGCCCCGCTTGATGTCAATGTGCCTGAGGAGCAGAAGGGGAAAGAAGTTTTGCGTTTGGCACAGGAGGCGTTCGCCAAGACCGGCAGTTGGGTCGTCTTCTATCGTGAGATGCTCGGTGTCGACGGCGTGGTCCGTAAGTTGTTCACCGACTCCGAGAGTATGCGTCAGTTTGAGGCGAGCGACGAGTTCGCGGAGTTGCAGGAAATGGTCGCCGCAATGCGAAGCCAAGATCCTTCCAAGGGAGACTCGGCAGAGCCTGAGCGAATGATCACCATTCGGCTCCCGATGAGTCTGCATGATGCCTTGAAGGTCGAGAGCGCCGAGATGAACCTAAGCATCAATAAACTGTGTATCAGCAAGCTGCTTCAGCCAGTCGCGGGTCGTTTCATCCCACTTCAACAGGGGCGTCGCCGTGGTCGTCGCCCAGGCCCTCAGGGGCCTCGCAAGCAGGTGCAGGATGCGATCGAATCAACGTCGAATTCGGTTCCATCTGAATCGCCTTCGCAAAATCCACAAGGGAACGCATAGCTCCCTTGTTGGATTCCTCGGAAGATGGCCATGGATGTCGTCCGACGTCACCTCATCGTCTTTAGGTGGCGTCATGGTCTACTCGAATTCCTAACCTGCGGTCGCGTGTCCTCGGCGGCAGTTTGCGGCTGGCGGATCGTGATGACGGGTGTCCCGTCCATCCGTCGATCGGGGAGCCAATGTGGGGGAATCTTCGGTTGGTCACGAACGTGAATAGGGTCTGTCGTTGAGCATCGCGAGGAGGTTCGCTGCTCGGGTCGCCGCTTTGCGGAGGACGAATTCAGTGCCCCGTGTCCGTTGCGTCCTCGGCACCAAAGCGAAAATGAGTGCAGCCTGAACAGTCAGCTATGTGTCCATTGGAGGGGTGCTGGTTTTTGGGTGTGGGGTCGCCCAGGTGGACGCTCGACTCGCTTCATGAGGCAGGCCGTTCGGCGAGCTCGGTGAGTGAAATTGCGGCTTCGTCGTGCTTACCTTGGCTGGGCGTTTTTGGATTTGCGGGTACACTGCTTGGGTTGTTGCTCGACTTTGTTCCTTTGCCTCCTTCAAGCGGTTTGCTAATCCAAAATGCTTACAGTGCCCACCTTCTCCACGGCCCGCACCGAGATTGCGGGTCAGTCGATTGCTGACCTCGTAAAATCCTTTGGCACGCCTCTGTACGTCTACGACATTTCCGTGGTCCAGCAGCGTATTGCGGATTTGGCGGCGTTTGACCGAATTCGGTACGCCCAAAAGGCTTGTAGTAATTTGGCGATTTTGGACCGGATGCGGCGCAAGGACGTGGTGGTGGATGCCGTCAGTGCGGGCGAGATTCGTCGTGCGATCGCCGCTGGGTTTAGTCCCGATCCAGCGAAGCATGAAATCGTCTACACCGCCGATATCTTTGATCGTGAAGCACTCGATTTGGTGGTCGAGCATTCGTTGAACGTCAATTGTGGGTCGCCCGACATGATCAGCCAGCTGGGCGAGCGTCGGCCTGGGGCGGAAGTCACGCTGCGAATCAATCCTGGGTTTGGGCACGGTCACAGCCAAAAAACCAATACCGGCGGCGAGCAGAGCAAGCACGGCATCTGGCACGAGCAGATTGATGAATGTTTGCGGCGTGCCGATCAGAGCCGGATCACCATCACCGGGCTGCACATGCACATCGGTTCGGGCACCGACCTCGAGCATTTGAGCGAAGTGTGCGAAGCGATGGAGCGTACCGCACTTTCGGTCGGCCGCACGTTAAAGACGATCAGTGCCGGGGGCGGATTGCCCGTCCCCTACAAGAGCGATGAGTCGTATGTCGATTTGGACAAGTATTTCCAACTTTGGGACGCCACGCGAAACCGGCTCGGCGAAGCGTTTGGGCATCGATTGGACTTGGAAATTGAACCCGGTCGCTATTTGAGTGCCGAAAGCGGATCGCTGATCGCCGAAGTCCGTAGTGTCAAGAAAGCGGGAAGCAACGTCTTTGTTCTAGTCGATGCAGGATTCAACGACTTGGCACGTCCAGTGATGTACGGAGCCTATCATCCGATCTCGGTCTGCGGTGCTCGCGGCGACGTTGCCGCGCGTGAGCAGTTGGACGTGATCATTGGTGGACCCTTGTGTGAATCCGGTGATATCTTCACGCAGCGTGAAGGTGGCTTTGTTGAAAGTCGCAAATTGCCGCTGCCGATGGTCGGCGACTATGTGGTGCTCGAAAACGCAGGCGCTTATGGCTTCGTGATGGCGAGTAACTACAACAGCAAGACACGGGCTGCGGAAGTGATGATCGAAGATGGCACCGCCAAATTGATTCGGCGTCGTGAGACATTCGATGATCTGATTCGCGGCGAAGTCATCCCGGATTAAGAAGTGTCGCCAGTTTTGTCGGTTGAAGCGATGCGTTGTTCGCAACCCGAAGCGTAAATTTCCCCGGCAAACCATAACCCGATGCGTCAACGAGGGATCGAGTCCAGATAAAGATTCCCTCGCTGACGCGTCGGGTTGTGATAAACACGCAGCTTCAAAAAGCGTAAGCGAGGCAATATCATTCTCCTGCCGTCCGGTCCCCTCCTCCCTCCGTATCCTCTCGCCCCACGGGTTTAGATCCGCCATGAATTCCGCTCCCTTTTCGTCTGCTCAACTTCGCGAAAGCGTGATTGCCGTTCCGCCGTTGACACGCGATGCGTCCCTAAAAATTGATCGTGCCGAGAACGCCAAGCTGATCAAGCACCTCGAAGCGGGCGGAGTTCGCTCGTTGTTGTACGGCGGCAACGCGGTTTTCTATCACGTTCGGCTCGCGGAATATGAATCGCTGCTCAAGCTGCTGGCGGACGAGACCTCCGACGACACCGTGGTCGTTCCGTCGATCGGCCCGGCGTACGGGTTTGCGATGGACCAGATCGAGGTGCTTCGCGAATTTGATTTTCCCACTGCGATGTTGTTGCCGGCTCGCGATATCGTGGACCCCGACGGGATTGCAACCGCGACGCGTCGGCTCGCCGAGTACTACGGCAAGCCGTTGGTTTTGTATTTAAAGTTTGATCGTTGGCTCGATGCGGATTTGGTTCGCAAGCTTGAGAGCGACGGGGCAATCTCGTGGATCAAGTACGCGGTGGTTCGCGACGATCCGTCTCAAGATGACTATCTAAAAGAAGTGATGGACGTGTTCCCCGCCGAACGGATCGTCAGCGGTATTGGTGAGCAACCCGCGATCGTCCATCTCCGCGACTTTGGTGTCACAGGATTCACGAGTGGTTGTGTTTGCGTCGCCCCCGCAAAGTCGATGGAGATGATGCACGCGATTCACAAGGGCGATTTTGAAACCGCCGAATCGATTCGCAAATGGTTCGAGCCGCTCGAAGATCTTCGCAACGACATCAACCCCATTCGTGTTCTACATCACGCCGTTGCTGGTGCAGGGATCTGCGAGACCGGCCCGTTGTTGCCAATGTTAAGCGATTTGAGTGCCGAGCAGATCGCAAAAATCGCCAGTGTGGCTAAAGGGATGATGGCAGATTGATGCGGCGTCGCGGCTGAGATTTGAGAGCGTGCACCGCTCTCGTAGCGGAAGTCGTCAAGACTTTCGTCTTTACCCTGAACCAAAAAAAAGGCGGAGTGCGTTTGTTGCACTCCGCCTTTCTTATTCATTCGTGTCGCAGCTGGATTAGCGAGCGACCGCTAGGTTTTGCTTCTTTAGCCCATCGATGTATTGATGAGCGATATTCAGCACTTCGCGGTTGTAGAAGTAGTCGCGATAGACCTCTTGGGCTCCGACTTCCGCCTCGAGTTCTTTCTCTTCTTCTTCCTTCTGAGCATCCAGTTCTTTCCGGCGAGCCATGAACTCGTCTTCTTTCAGCGAGATTGATGCTTGCTCTTTCTGTTGCACATACAATTCGATTCGCTTGAGAAGTTCCGTGAATTCCTTCTCTTGGCTGATCCGGCCCATCGAGTCGTTTCGTAATTGGCCAATCAAATCCGCAGGCACCATGTTGTAGTTTTCGTGCTTGGCGGGTTT
The DNA here is from genome assembly GCF_041583735.1 of Novipirellula sp. NCBI lineage: Bacteria > Pseudomonadati > Planctomycetota > Planctomycetia > Pirellulales > Pirellulaceae > Novipirellula > Novipirellula sp. The sequence continues at coordinate 5,409 of NZ_JBFHFD010000229.1, read as the reverse complement.
GACGCGATCATTTGGAAGGGCGAACTTCAAATCGCTTTCGGACACATCCATCTTCGCGGTAATGCTGGGCAAGACAATGTCCGCAGCAACTCCGGCCAATTGAGTGCTCTCGCCATCAGGCAGATAGAACTGTTGAAGCGTGACCTTCAAAGCGCCGTAGTTAGCTCGGTTATTCCGGAACAATTGTTGGCCAAGATCCATCAGCGTTTGCACGGTGCCCTTGCCATGGCTGGTTGGGTCACCGACCACGATGCCGCGGCGGTAATCCTTGATCGCACCCGCAAAAATTTCGCTCGCACTTGCACTGAACTTGCTGGTCATAACAACCAGCGGTCCATCCCAAGCGGTGCCACGATCATCGTCGTCGTATTGCTGGACCGAACCATCGGCGTTCTTGACCTGCACCACAGGGCCGCGGTCGATGAACAATCCGGTTAAGTTGATCGCTTCGGTCAGGCTTCCGCCGCCGTTGGTGCTGAGGTCCAATACGATGCCATCGATCCCCTGCGTCTTGAATTCTTCGATAATTCGCAGCACATCGCGGGTGCTGCTGCGGAAATCGCGTTTGTTATTCTTGGCGCCTTCCATGTCCATGTAGAAGCTAGGCAGGTTGATGTAGCCAATCTTTTTCGTTTGTCCGGGGGCATCGGGCATCGAGTGTTCGATGATCTTGCCTCGCGCGGCTGATTCGTCCAGTTCAATACGAGCACGAACGATACGGTGAATTTCCACTTCGCCTGCACCGCCCGGTTTGACACCCAAACGGACGATGGTTCCTGCTTTGCCGCGGATCAAACCCACCACGTCATTCAAAGGCATCTCAACGATATCGACCATCGGTCCCTCTTCGTCTTGGCCGACCGAGACGATCACGTCATCCGTTTTCAGCTTGCCGTGCTTCGCAGCGGCTCCACCGGGAATCACACGCGAGACGACCGTGTTGCCATCCTTTTCACGCAATTGCGCTCCGATGCCATCGAGACTCAGACGCATGATCATGTCGAATTCGTCAAGCGAATCGGGCGACATGTAAGTCGAGTGCGGGTCATAGGCCATCGTGACCGCGGTTAGATACATTTCCAGCAACGCATCGCTGTCGGTATCTCGCCAACGACGGTCGTAGCGAAGGTAGCGTCGGCGAAGTAGATCGCGAGCTTCAGCGCCCTCTTTGCCTTCGTCCTTCAAATCCAACAGTGCGTATTTGATCTGACGCCGCCAACGGTCATTCGCTTCGTTGGCATCTTTGGCGTAAACGGTAGCCTCGGGATCGGTGATGATTTGTTCTTCGATGGTAAAATCGAATTCACCGTCCAACATTTGCAGTGCAACCGAAACGCGTTCATCGACGCGTTGAACAAATCGGCCGAAGACTTCATAGGCAAACGACAAATCACCCGCTTGCACCATGTCGTCGATGCGGGTCGCGTTGCGTTGGAATTGATCGATGTCGCCCTGCAAGAAATAGAGCTTCATCGGATCCAACGACTTCAAGAACAAATTCAAAGCGCGTTGGCTGATCGTGTCGTTTAATTTTTGGCTTGATACGTGATTGCGTGGCATCAAAGTTGCGATCAAACGCGCCACAAGCGGGTCTTTCGGCCCGGGAGTCGCCAGTTTTGCGGGACCCAAATTGGGCTTGGTGGCGTTGCCGATCACCTGCTCTGCCGCCGGTCGATCGATCGTGGCTTGCTCGTTTTGTGCGGGGGACACCTCCGCAATCAAGGCGACAAAAAGGATCGCAAGTAACGGCGGGGACCACTTGAATATCGGTCGTGAACGTTTCGGGATCCGCAGGGCAAACGCGTCCGAGGCGTTGTCGCTCAGTGGAGAGGCACTCCAAGCGTTGGGATCGCTCAGAGTACGGTTGGCGGTAGATAAACGGCAATCCATAGTGGTTTCCTGAGGAAGTTTTCTTTGGCGTGTTTCGACTTGCGAAAGCGTCGTAAACGGTGCTGGGCCGCACGAAATGCAGCGCAGACGCGATCGATAGGGAACCGCTGTCTTCACCTTAGACGTCTGGCTAGGGTCGTGATGTGATCCTAGGAGAGCGCGCGATTTGGGGCAATGTCGGTTTCCTCGCCTATTTTACCCGGTTGGGTAAGCATTGCGGGCGCCAACGGGACAGATTTCTCGCGGATTGCCGCTCGAAACCGCCAACGCACTGAACCGCCAGCGCACTGAACCGCCGGCGCACTGAACCGCCGGCGCACTGAGCGGTGGGGCAATGCCATCTACTTTCATAGCAATGCGGCGCAAGCCGACCGGTTGCAGCATGTAACGCGTTCGTAATTGACCGGGCGGCTCTCGCCGCTACGAAAATCACCGGGCTCATGCCAAAGTAGCTGGCATTGGGGATGAGCCGTTTTGGCCAACGCTGTGAAGCATTTTCTCGTCGCTACCTTCGCCAGTAAGGTGGTGATTCGTATTGGCCGGCAACCATCCACACTGTGGCGAGCGTAGCTACGGAACGCAAATGCCGTAATCTGCCGTCTCTAAATTCTTCACAGCGTTGCGTTAGGTGGCAGGTGATCTTCAATCTCGCAACCGCCGGGCAACGCGATCACGCGTCGCGGTATTGGACCTTGCCGCTGCCGCCGACGATTCGACCGATCGTTTGGCACGCAATCCCGAGTTCTTCCATTTGCGACTGGATGCTGCCAGCATAAAAATCGCTAACCACCGCGATCATGCCGATGCCCATATTGAAAATACGCCGCATTTCTGCTGTTTCAATATTTCCCGTTTTTTGCAGCCATTGGAAAATCGGATGCGGCTGCCAGCTGGCGGGATCGATCTCGGCATCGACGTTTTTGGGCAAAATTCGATCGAGATTTTCCTGAATTCCGCCACCGGTAATGTGGGCCAATCCGTGCAGAACCTGCTTCACGCGGTAATGCGATTGGATACTGCGAATCGCTTGCGTATAGATACGAGTGGGATTCAAGCAGACATCGCCCAGCGATTGCCCGTCGAATTCATCGGGCGTGGCATCCCAATCGAGTCCCGCATCGCTGATGACTTTGCGAACCAAGCTGAATCCGTTGCTATGCAGTCCCGTTGACGCCAATCCGAGCACGACGTCTCCCTCGGCGATCTGTTTTCCGTCGATCAATTTTTTGCGGTCGACGACTCCGACCGCAAAACCGGCCAAATCGTAGTCTTCGGTCGCGTACATATCGGGCATGATCGCAGTTTCACCCCCCAATAACGCCAGATCACCCTCGACGCATCCGTCGCTGATGCCTTGCACGATCTGCTCTAAACGTGCCGGATCGTCGCGTCCCATCGCGACATAATCGAGGAAAAACAGCGGTTCTCCCCCCGTGCAGAGGAGGTCGTTGACGCACATTGCGACCAAATCGATTCCCACCGTGCTGTGCCGACCGGTCTGCTGAGCGATTTTTAGCTTCGTCCCGACTCCGTCCGTGCCGCTGACCAAAATGGGTTCTTGATAATTGCGAGCAAACAGTTTGCCCGCAAAATCGAGGCGAAAGAGACCGGCAAAGCCTCCGTCACTCGGGATCACTCGAGGGCTAAAAGTGCGATGCATCAAGCGGGGCAGTCGCCGCATCGATTCGGCATAGACATCGAGGTCCACGCCAGCGTCTTTGTAGGTTGCAGCCATCTGTTCTGGGATAAAATGCGGTTTGGCGGACTGGTTTATCGAAGCGGCGAAACGAATTTGCTTCGCCGCTTCGCCACATCATGACGCCCCCAAGCCAAACTTGGTAGCGGTGGGCAGCCGGGATGCCAGCAAATGCGGCCCCCCACCCTCGTCCCTCTGCAAACAGATTTGGGGCGGTTCATCGAAGCCGCCCCAAGGATTGACGTTGTTTTCCCCCTCTCTTTGCCGCTTTCTCAAAAATCCCGTCTACCGCCAGCCGCCGATGATTTGCTAAACGACACAGCAATCGTCTTCATGCAATTGACGCATTGTCCAAGTCGAAAAGGCCGATCGATGGTCATCCCACGCAAATTTCGCTGCCGGTAAGCTTGATTCCACTCATTCCCAGTCGACTAACGCGATACATCTTGTTCGAGATCTTAAAGATCTTCGTGGTGTCGCTGATCGCATTGACATTGATGATCTTGATGGTCGGTGTCGGGCGGGAACTGCTGCGCCGCGGACTGGGCGTCATGGCGATTGTGCAATTGCTGCCGTACATCTTGCCGATTTCGCTGCAATTCGCGTTTCCGGCGACCGCACTGTTCTCGGTTTGCTGTGTCTATGGCCGGATGGCGGCCGATGGCGAAGTTTCCACGGTCAAGGCCTCGGGGATCTCGCCACTGAGATTGTTGCAACCCGCGTTGATCTTCGCCGCGCTGCTCAGTCCCGTGGCGGTCGGTGTCTCGGATCTCGCGGTCTCATGGGGGCGACCGGGGATCAATCGTGTCGTGCTGATGTCGGTCGAAGACATTGCCTATCGTGTTTTGCGAGCCCAGCATTCCTACACCTCAGACCACGGATTTTCGATCCATGTGCGTGATGTTGAGGGCCAGACTTTGATCCACCCCACCGTCACGGTTCACAATCACAGTAGCGAAGGGCCGATGAAGTTGTCCGCTCGCGAAGGACGACTTCAACTCGATAGCGAAACCTACAACTTGATTCTGCATGTCACTGACAGCCAAGTCGAATCGGGAAGTGGGATTCAAGGGATCGTGCCGGGCCAAACGGAATTCAAAATTCCGTTGGCGGCGGCGATGGTCGACAAAGGTCCCGAGAACCAAACCCCCAGCTGGTTGTCATTGGCAGTGATCCGCAGTGAGCGGTTGCAACAGGACGCGCGAACGCATGCGGCTGCAGGTCAGTTGGCCGCGCATGTTGGCTTTTCCATCTTGACCTCACGTCCCGAAGAGATCGCAGGTGGGATGGGCAGGCATATCGAAGCGCAAGTCGAACACAGTGGCAAGCGTTTGACCCGATTGCACGTCGAACCATGGCGTCGATGGGCCGAAGGGTTTACCTGCTTCTTCTTCGTCTTTGTCGGAGCTCCGCTGGCGATGATTGCTCGTACGAGCGATTATTGGACTACGTTTGGGATCTGTTTCCTGCCAATCTTGCTAGTCTATTATCCGCTCTTTATCTTCGGGCTCGAACAAGCCAAAGACGCATCGATCCCTCCCTATGGCGTCTGGATCGGCAATGTCGTCTTAACCGCAATCGGTACCGCATTGATCGTCCGTGTGCGTCGCTATTAGCGTGTGGGGCGATTCGAGGTGGCCTGTTGGCAAACGTCTCACCGTTTGCGTCCGGCCAATGGCAAATTGCAGCGGAACGAAGTTGGTACGGAACTGAGCTGGTACGGAACTGAGCTGGTACGGAACTGAGCTGGTACGGAACTGAGCTGGTACGGAACTGAGCTGGTACGGAACTGAGCTGGTACGGAACTGAGCTGGTACGGAACT
>NZ_JBFHFD010000228.1:0-12295 GCF_041583735.1 Novipirellula sp. | reverse complement strand
GTTCGCAAGCGACCGCTCCAGCAGGGTCGACCGACTGGATTCTCAATTCAAACGCCGTCTTCGGTGGTAATGACCAGCCGATCGTGATCCAGCGAGCCGACGCGATCCAGCGGCTCGGCGAAAAGCCGGTTGGGTCGTGGTCGCCCAGTTTGTCGGGCCACAGGTTCGCTAGTTCTTCACGGATATCCTCTGGCAGACTGACCACGGTTTGATGTGAAAAGTGAGCCATCGACTGCCGCCCCGCGTTGAACTCAGGTCGCTCGTCGGCGTTGGCATCGAGCTTGTTGTCCTGGAAATCGCTGGCCATCGCCGCTGGGCAGACGACGACGGCGTGGTCGGTCTTTACAACCCGAAACTCAAACGGCAATGACGCTGAATCAAGTAGTCTCGATAAAACTTTTTCGACAGCTTCTTTGTCATCGCAGGGCGCGATGATGCATACGCCGCCTTGCAGTAGCACACGGCCGGGAACGGTTAAATACAAGTCAGTTACGCCAGCGTCGCGTAACGTGCTTGTCAAGCCTTCGGCCAGAGCTACCAGCGGTGATTCTCCGGGGCCGCCGAACTGCGACATAAGTTGCTTGGTCGCTGGAACGTCGATCTGCGTCAGATCCAGATGTGCTGCTAGGATTGTGTCATGCATCACCGCGCCAGCTAGAAAACCTTTTTGCGAAGCAACAGAATTTTCCTGGGCCGTGGAAGTGAGCGGCAGCGTCGTGAATAGTACGACTGCGATCCATTTTGGATTGAACATGAAAATGGGTTCCTTGACGGGGGGAGATGTTTGGTGCGATCAACCGATGGGGGACAACACGCGGGCGAGTGTGCCTATGAACGAAGCAGTTCCAACAGGATGGTGGCGTTGGGATCCGACGAGTACGCCGGTTCGGAAATCAGCTTGGCACGCGTCGCGGTTTCTCGTTCGTACCCAAACGCTTGCTGCGTCAACGGATCAGGCCAAGCGGGCAGATGGGTAAGCTCTTCGAGCGATTTCGGAAACTCGCCATGCGCGGATGCGTAGTTGCGGATCGCTTCGATGGTTGCCAGGCGAGCAATCGTTTGACGCGTCCGCAGTCCAGCCTGGTTCGCTGCCTTGATGGCTGGCATCAGCATGCCCGTGGCCATGGCAGCTAAGTTTATCGTTGCCGTGCCAGCACGCGTGTTGGATTCCAAACTTGCTTCGGATCGATCGATATAAGTCATCCGAATCGGTCCAGGCAGGAACATCCACTTGGCAAAGTCATCTTGGATTCGAGTGATCTGTTGGGCGGTCGCACGCACGACCGCTTCGCTGGGGCTCATTGCTTGCACGTCTTCTTTGTCCATCCCGCTTGCGATCAACTCGGCTCGCGACGGTTCGGTCAGCGCGATCATCAGTGCGCCAGCGATCAAACGAGCGGAGACATCACCGTTACCAAATTCCGAGCCGCCCAGCGATTGCATGTCTTTGACCGCTTGTGTCAATCGGCTTCGCCAGACGGCGGGTTCGACATCATCGGCCGGCAAATCGGACAGTCCGGGAAACACACGCGAGGTGATCGATACTTCAAACTTCAATGCCTCGTCCATTTCGGCGATCGAATCCGGCAACGTTGCAAGCGCCCAGTAAACATTCGGGCTGTCCTGCAGCTGCATCAGCTCTTCGACTTGGTTTAACATGATGCCGCTGATCGCCACGCCCACCAATCGCGAGATCAATAGGTCCGACGCGTTGCCGGTGGCTTCGCCCATACGGAAACCGACCCGGATGGAACGAATCGCGTCCTCCGTGCGTCCTTCGGCGAGCGCCAGACGGGTTTCGAGCACCAGTAATCGAGCTAGCTGACGCATGTGCTCAAATTCGGGCAGCAGCAGCTGAATGGTTTCCAGGCCTCGCAGGTCGTCGATGCCCAATTCGTAATGGGAGTCACGCATCCGCATCGCGCGATGAAGCTCCGACAACACGTTTTGCTGACTGTCGAGATATTTCGCGACTTCCTGCTTGGGCAACTCGTCCAGCGAACCTTCCATCCACTGGTCATAGTTTTTGAAGAACGGATCCTCCGCACCAGCGGAACGATTCTTCTCCAGCGACATGATCGTGGCACGCTGGAAAGGAACAAAGGTATTGCCGGCGACCATTTCGAAACGGTCCGGCCAAAATCGAATCTTTAGTGCTGGAACCGGTTCGGCAGCGGGATGAATTTTCAAAACCTTCGGTGCGATCTTCGCCGCGTTGGGGGCGGAGGGATCCGTTGATGCCGATGCCGCGGGAGTTTTGTAATCAAGCGGTTGCACTTGTGCCACGGCGGACAGCGGTGTTAGCGAACCCATGCAGCCGATCCATGCGAATAACGTCAATGTTCTAGCGTTCATGATTGGAACCATGTTTCCCAGGTGTGCAAAGATTTTCGAGACGGCAATGAGGGCAGATGATAGGGCCCGGAGTCCTCATGGCGGATTTTCAGAGACTCAAGTTTGGTAGCGTCCTGTGCCGGATTCGCAGGATTAGGCGGCGAGGTGATCGCCGCAGGAGACTGTTCCAACCAAGCCATCATGTCTGCCGAAGGTGGACGCGACGTCAACACCACTGCGTTACTCGCAGAAGCGTCCGAGGATGGTTCAAACGGCGATGGTACTCCGATCAGCCAGCTGGCAAAAATTGACGGTCCTGATTTGGTCGCAACGTTTCGCTTGCGAGGCTGATCCTTCGGTGGCTCCGGTGGATCGCTCGGGGCTATCGGCACTGATTCTGCTGTGACGACCGATTCGTTGCTGGGGGCCGCTTGATGGGACTCATGTTCGGCTACGACGACGCCCCGATGGGGATCCTTGAACTTTGAATGGCCCAGCCGATAAGAAACGGGGCCCACCAGGATCGCTGTGACGCAGGCCGCCATCGCTAACTGCAGCCATTGTCGACGCGTGGTGGTGTCCGAGGTGGAGCGACTTGCCTGTCCGGCAGCGAACCCGCAGCGGTACATCATCGTCGAGGCATCGGTTTGGACCGAGGCGGGAACTAACGCAGAAAGCTGTTGTTCAAAATTCGATTTGTCGTTCATCGCATCATCTCATTTGGTCTTGGTTGGCGCGAGCTTGCAATTGCATCAACGCGTTTTGGTAGCGACGGTTTGCGGTTGCTGCGGACAACCCGATGACGTCGGCAATTTGGCGAAACGTCAGCCCACCCCACAGGTGCATCACAATCACTTCGCGATCGGCGGCGTCAAGTTCTTCTAGCCACTCGGTAACATGCTGGCCGTCGAGTTGCTGGTCTTGGTATTCACTGGGCTGGACGAACCAGCAGCGATGGCGGGCGGCCACCTGTTCCCTGGCTGCACGCCGCTGTTTTCCCCGTTTGACTTGTAGGATTTCATTGCGTGTGGTTCGCACCAGCCACGCCAGCGGCTCGTCGGGCAGCGTCGACTGCTGGGCCAACGCCACAAAGGCTTCCTGCACCGCATCTTCGGCTGGTTCACCGACGGCGCGGGCGATCATCAGCAAGCGATTGGCATGCTGTTGCCACAGCTCGGAAAGGGTTTCCGCATCGATCACGCATGCTCTCGGGTTGGGACGAACTCGGAAGTGAAGTCGATCGACGTGTCAATCACGCCCTCTTCAATACAACAAGGATGCCGCCAGCCGTCCCCTGTTTCAAAGAATTTGCGGCTTATTTTAGTCCGGAAGCAGTTTTGATGAGCCATGCGGGCGTCTCGGCGTACCCGGACGTCGGTCGTCGTCGCGAAAATTAACTCGGCACTGGCAGCACAGCTGGGGGGGATGGGTTAAACTTTTCAAAAACACTGATTTTCGTGACAGGTATCGGGCGACGAGCGCCTTGATAGGAGAAAGAGTTCCGCCTGATTGGCCCCATCATTTGAAGTGGGATAGAAATCCGGGGGGCAAAAATCGAGGTGTCTGCATGTCAAAATCCAAACATTCCAAGATTGACGACTCGCTGTTAAGGCGATTTGCTGAGGGGCGGCTCGATTCCGCGTCCGAGATGAAAGTCGCTTTGGCGATCGAAAAATCGCCGGAACTGCAGGCCCGAATGGCGACGCTCTCTGGCGATGGTTTTTTGGATCGCGTCAAGCAAATCGCGGCGTCCAGTCGGATGGCCGAGTTGATGGCGATGCAGCATAAAGCAGCAGCGAGCATCGAATCGCCCTCGCCAAATTCGATTGCCGGGGTCCCTCAAGAGTTGGTCGAATCGACCGATTATCAAGTCTTAAAAGAGCTTGGGCGTGGCGGCATGGGCGTGGTTTACGCGGCGAAGTACCTGCCGATGGATCGCATGGAGGTATTGAAAGTCCTCAACGAGCGTCTGGTCAAAAATGAATCGGCTAAGCAGCGATTTATCAGTGAGATGAAGGCGATTGGGAAGCTCAACCATCCCTTCATCGCCACGGCCTACCAACGGGTTGTCTTGCCGACGCAACTGGTCTTCTCGATGGAGTATGTGCCGGGCATTGACTTGCACAAATTCGTCCAGAAATACAACCCGGTGCCAATTCCTGTTGCATGCACTCTGGCCAGTCAAATTGCAACCGCACTTCAGCATGCCCATTCCAGAAAGATGGTGCATCGCGATATCAAACCATCCAATGTGATGGTTTACAAGGAAGATGGCAAACTGCAGATCAAGATCCTCGACTTCGGGCTTGCTAAGGCCACGAGTGAACAGCAAAGCGAAGGATTGACTGCGGATGGAACGATGCTCGGAACACCTGAGTATATGGCGCCGGAACAAGCCCTTGATGCTGCGAGCGCTGACATCCGTGCGGACATCTATAGCCTCGGATGCACTCTGTATCATTTACTGATGGGCAAACCGCCTTTTACCGGAACGTATCAAAGTGTGTTGATGTCGCACGCTCAGAAAGAAGCAGACTACATCAGTTTTGAGCGACTGGATGTTCCCGTAGAGTTGTCCGAAGTTGTCGCCAAGATGATGGCGAAGGATCCGGTCAAACGCTACCAAACGCCCCTTGCGGTTGCCGAGGCGTTAAAACCTTATATCGGATCGGCCAAGCTGCGGGAGGCAGCGGACAAGGCGTCCACAAAGGTAGATACCAAGCTGAATCTGGCGTCGCCCAGTCGTGATACCTCGGTCGAAATTCCGCCAAAGTCCCTCGCCCCTGCATCGTTAAGCGAGCCCGAGCCGGATCTCGCGATCAGCATCGCCAATCTCAAGGTGGACGACCACAAAATAGGCCAACAACCAAAAGCAAAGACAACCGGAAAATGGGGTGGGCGAAAGAAGCCGCCTTACTTCTTCGGCGTTGCCGGAGCGTTCTTCGCATCGTTTGTTCTTTGGGCCATAGTCATCAGCATCAAGACACCAAACGGGACCTTGGTCTTAGAAAACCTGCCGGAGGATGCGGAAGTGCGGGTTGATGGCAGTCAAATCGAGATTGCAACCGATGGGATGAATATTTCCGCGAGCACGTCGGTTTCCGCGGGCAAGCACGAAGTCGTTGTTACAACCAAGGGGGTCACGGTCCATGGTGAAACCGTATCGATCGATGCCGGGCATGAGAAACGAATCGTGATCCGGCCTGTCGTGAAGGTAAAGCCCGGCTCCGATGTGTCGGTGAGCGAGAAGCAATTCGAGAGCGTGGCGGTCCCCCTTTTTAACGGCATCGATCTTACGGGGTGGAGCGGAGATCCAAAACATTGGCGAGTCGAAAACGGCGTTGTGATTGGCGAAAGAGGCAGCAACTCAGGCGTTCAGCCAACCTACCTTGTTAGCGATTCGCAGTACGGTGATTTTGATCTCGAGTGCAAAATAAAACTTACAGGTCAAACTGCGAATAGCGGACTGTTTTTTCGTAGTCTTTTGATGAACCGAAAGTCGTTTTTAGTGAGTGGCCCGCAATACAACATGATTGCAGACGATTGGGGGTTGTTGATGATTCAGGGGTCACGTGAAGGAGGTCTGAAGGGACGTAAACTTCAGCATGCCGACGCTGCGCTGATTAGTCGTATTGTTAGAGTTAATGATTTCAACCGGGTTCGCATCCGATGCATTGCCAAGCGAGTTACGATCTCGTTGAATGAGACAACGATCATTGACGGAGAATTCAGGGAGATCCCCGACCAAGGGATTATTGCTTGGCAGTTATGGACCGAGCCAAATTTTGAAGTCCATATCAAGGACGCATTCATTCGAGATCTTTCGGGAACTGCCCCACCAGCAATACGGTCGGATGCCGAAAAGGTGTCGGACTCCTCTTTGAAAATCGCGGACACCTTTTTGAAACCCGTTCATGTTTTGGAGGGGCACAAGGCGCGCGTCATGAGCGTGGCATTCACGCCCGACGGAACTCAGTTGGCCTCGGGGAGCAATGGAAACTGCATCAAAGACGGGTACAAGCATTGTGGCCCCGACAACAGTGTGCGTATTTGGAGGGTCGATTCGGGCAAACAAATTCGCCACTTCGACTTTACGCGTCCCAGAATCTTCGGTGTGCAACAATTGTGTCTTTCACGAGATGGCCAATACGTCGTCGCATGTGGATGTTGGGACCATCCCCATTCTTGGATGAACTCGACGGTCTATCTTTGGAAAATCGACACGGGTGAATCACGAAATACGTTTAAAATTCGTGGACAAGTGTTCCTGAAGGACGTGACCTTTTCTGACGACAATTCGACCTTTTCGGTTGCGACTGGAAACCACCAGATCCTCACTTGGAATAATGCGAACCAACCATCGTCGATGGAAGATGTTCCGGTTGCAGAGGTGGCGGTGAAATCGGCCGCCGATGCACCCCTCGATCAAAAGAAACACTTTCCCATCGGCTTTTCGCCGGACGGACGTTTTTTGGTTGGTGGCGACACGTCAGGAGATGTCTTGCTTTGGGAGACGCACACTGGCGCCGAATTCGCAAAGCTCTCGGGGCACTTGAAACCGCTGATCACTGCGACGCTTTCGCCCGACGGCAGGTATCTGTTGACCAGTGCCCATGACTACTCCATGCGTTTATGGGAATTGGAAACGCGACGCGAAGTGCTGTTGGTTAGCGGGCTGGACAGCAAGGTGACATGCGTGGCATTTTCACCCAGCGGCGCGGCTATCGTGGCAGGCTCTGAAGACGGCAGTGTTGCCATCTACGATACCCAGGCCGGACAATCGTGGATTCGCTTCGAGGGGCACAAGGGGCGAGTCAACAGTGTGGCGTTTTCTCCAAACGGTGATCGGGTGGCGTCCGGTGGTAACGATACAAAAGTCTTTCTCTGGCGTGTGCCTGACGAGATGGCCGAAACCGTCTCCAACCCAAGCGTCGCCGCTCCGGTGCCAGCTGTTGAAGAAGAAACGAACGAGACCGAAACGCCAGTGCCTGAGCCCATGGCGATGGAGGCCGCTTCGGAAGAGACGATCAAGGCCTCCGATTCCGCTTTGATGTCGGACACCGGGGCCCCAGCGGATGCTTCCGCAAACCTTTCCGAGCGGATCGAGCCGGGGATGATTTGGCGAAGCAGTGACTCAAGGGTCGAACTATTGATCCTGGATCGGAATCACGACCAGTTTCGTGGTCGAATGGCGATTGGGCCGCAGATTATTCGTGAGGTTCGGGGAACGGTCAAAGGGAATTCGCTCTTTTGGTTGGCCAAAGATGTCCATGGCCTGGGGAACTCAAGGCCGGGAGGAGACAATTTTGGGACCATTCGGCAAGATTCCGAGGGGCTCGTAATGGATTTCCAGTGGAAAGGCTCCGATGGATCATCGGGCTCCTTTACCCTACATCCCGCTGGGATGGTCAAGCCAGCGTACCGCTCTTTCCGATTGGGGAATCGCTATTTCAAGGTGATTGAAAATCAACTTAGTTGGCACGAGGCGCGCGATGAATGCACTCGTCTAGGAGGGACGTTGGCAAAAGTTGACTCCGCTGAGGTGTATGCACATGTATTCCAATTGTCACAAAAGGCGGGAGCGAGCGAAGTTTGGATTGGTGCTACCGATGAAGCGAGTGAGGGTTCTTGGCGATGGCTCGACGGAACGGCGGTTTCGTTCTCGCGGTGGGGACCGACCCAGCCAAACAACAAGCAAGGTGCGGAACATTATGCACTGCTAATTGTTAGGGCAAACAATTCTAACTTGGTCGGCACGTGGAGCGACCAGCCCAACCAAAGCACCCAGCACACACCAAGTTTCGTTTGTGAATGGCAAGTCGGTCGCGATTAGCTTGTGATCGTAGGAACAAACCACATGGATACAACGTCGCTCAGCCTTATGGACCGCCTCGCCGCGAACGGCCATGACCGTGATTGGCAGCGACTGCTGCTGGTGTACCGCCCATTCATCGAAAGTGTCGTGCGGAGCTATCCTGCGCTGCAATCGCAGGCGGATGATATCACGCAAGAAGTCATGATGGTGCTGATGCGCGAGCTGCCTCGTTTTCAACGCCAGCGTGCTGGGTCATTCCGCTCATGGCTTCGCGGCATCACCGTCAACCAACTGCGGATTGCGCTGCGGAAGTCGGAAAAGTTCAAGCAAGCCGACGAGCAGGCACAGATGGTTGAGGACCAAGTCAACGAGCTGAATGACCCGGCCAGCATCGCGTCGCAAAAGTGGGATGAAGAACATGATCGGGCGGTCTTGGAGCGGATCATTCAAGTCGTTCGAAGCGACTTTAAAGACATCACTTGGCAGGCATTTGAGCGTTATGCGATCCACAATCAACCGCCCATGCTGGTTGCCGAAGAACTAGGGCTCTCCCTGAATTCCGTCTTGTTAGCAAAATCTCGCGTGTTGCGGCGGATGCGAGAAGAAGCAGCGGGGTTGATTGATGAATGAGGCCTATGTGCGAGACGGGATACTCGGAAAACATCGTCGCCACGACTCGCTGCTGTTGGTGGCGATTTTAGAGTCCGACCCACATGCGGCTCAGGCTGCGATGCAGGTGCCGCCGGATTCATTTCTACTGAAATTGCGGCAACACTTTTATTCTCAAAGTACGACCATTTCTATGAATGACGAACCTCCTCCAGTGACTCAGTTGGAATCGGACGAAGAGGTCCGCCGTGTGCAGGCGGAATTACGCAAATCAGCCACCACCAAGAAGCCAACGGGGAAAGAACCTGCAGAGCAGCCTTATCGTCCTACCAGCCGGGCGGCTGTGGTGGCATTGGTTGCATGTGATGATGGCAAGGATACCGGAGAGCTGTTTCGGATTCGTGGTCATCAGTTTCTAATCGGTCGCAGTGAAGGGGATTTTCAGTTACCGCACGATGAAATGGTTTCGTCGCGGCATGCGGCAATCACCCGACAACACGTTGGTGGCAAGCCTCGAGTGGTGGTGACCGATCTGCAGAGTCGCAACGGTCTGTTTGTGCGGGTGACCAAGGCGCCTTTGGTTCACAAAGCCGAGGTCCTGATCGGCGGGGGACACTATCGTCTTGATATTATTCAGGACATGGTGCCCGAGACCGCTGAAATGGCGGGGCAACTCGATGGTCGACCTGCCGGAACCCGAGCACTGGAGGGGCAACACTCACCGGGCAGCGTGGTGTTCTCGGAGATCGTCGCAGGACGTGCGGAAACGAAAATCAAATTAGACGCCAACGAGTACATGATTGGGCGTGACAGCGATTGCGAAATTCGACGTCCCAATGACCCGTTTGCTGCAGCAAAGCACGCCTTATTGACTCGCAGTGACCGCGGAACCTGGGTGATCGAAAACCGGCACACACTCAACGGGATTTGGTTAAGGATGCCACAAATTGTCATTGGCGAAGGAAAGTCTTGTGAGTTTCGAATTGGTGAGCAGCGGTTTCGGTTGAAATTTGGAAGCAAAAAATGAGATTGCATGTCGAGCACGGCGATGGATCGCTGCAAGTTTTCGATTTTAAACCCGGCAATCTGCGATTGGGGCGACACCCTGAATGTGAAGTTCGGTTCGACAACGCGCGATATCCGAAGGTCTCTTCATTTCACGCCGAGCTTCAACCAAACGGTGACCATTGGATTCTTCGCCCGCTCAGCCAATCCAATCGCACGTTGCACAACAACGAGCCGATCGACGTTCCCTCGCGAATTGCCGCAGGTGATCGAATTCGCTTGGGGTTCACCGGACCGATCATTCAAGTGATCAGCCTAGCCAACGGAGATGCCACGCCCGCTGGAACCATGCTGGCGGACGAAGCGAATGACATCCTCGAAGAACTTCGCTCGTTGACGACGCTGAACATTGAAAATGGCGGAGTCATTGGCCGCGATGCTTCGCAGGCCGACTTTGTGTTGGATCATCCCCATGTATCACGGGCCCATTGTCTGATTACAACGAGCGGTGACCAAGTCGTGGTCAAGGACCTCGGCGGGGTCAATGGAACGTTCGTCAATGGGCATCGCATCTCGCAGCCCACGTTACTGAATCCCGGCGACTCGCTCGACATTGGCCCGTTCTTGTTGGAGCTGCGTGGTCACCGTTTGATCGGACGATCACGATGTAACAATGTCCAACTGGTTGCCGAACGACTTGGTTTTGTTGTTGGCTCTGAGGTAAAAGACCAACCCACTCGGTTGCTAGATGATATTGAATTGGTCATCAATCCGGGTGAGTTTGTCTGCATTCTCGGTCCCAGCGGTTCCGGTAAATCGACATTGCTTCGTGCGTTGTCCGGTCGGACGATTCCGAGTGAAGGAGAAGTTTGCATTAACGGACGCAATCTGCATGAAAACTTTGCCGCCTTGAAATCGGACTTGAGCGTGATTCCGCAAACGATCTCGTTACACGATACGCTTTCGGTCGAGCAGTCGCTGTACTATTCCGCGGCACTGCGGCTTGCTCCCGATCTCGGTCCCGCCGAGCTCGCCAAGTCGGTTGATTCAGGTTTGGCTACCGTGGGGATGACGCAAAGAAGGTCTGTCAAAATTTCGCAATTAAGCGGCGGCCAATTGAAACGCATCGGGTTGGCCAGCGAATTGATTTCAGATCCAAGTTTGCTGTTCTTAGACGAAGTCACCTCGGGACTCGACGAACAGTCGGACCTTGAAATGATGCAGCTGTTTCGCAAGCTTGCCGACGCTCGCAAAACGTTGGTCTGTGTCACCCATAACTTAGGTCACGTTGCAGAGTACTGTACCCATGTTGCGGTGCTGACCAAAGGTGGTCGTTTGGCGTTTTATGGCGAGCCGACGGAGGCCATTGATTACTTCAAAGTGCGGCGTTTGTCCGAAGTCTACAAAGTACTCGAAAAGCGATCGCCCGAATTGTGGGCAAAGACGTACGTACAAAGTTCGTGCTATCGAAAACATGTCGTTAATCGCAAGCCTGCGATGCAAAAGAAAGTGTCACAGGCAGCTAGCGTCGGGATTCCAGCAATCCAGACCGTAGCGACTTGGGGGCGACAATTGGTCACGATCTTGAAGCGTACTGCTTCGGTTGCAGCGAGTGACAAGGTGGCGTTAGCAACCTTAATTGGCCAACCAGTCTTGGTGGGACTGCTGCTTTGTCTCGTGTTTGGAAGGTTCGGGGATCTATCCAGCGGCAATTCGATCGAGCGATTGGCAACGACTCAGAATCTGCTTTTCTTGCTGAATGTCAGTTGCTTTTGGCTCGGGTGTAACACGAGTGTTAAGGAGCTGGTGAAGGAGCGGGCGATCTACATCCGGGAACGTAATTTCAATCTCATTCCCGAGGCTTACTTCGCTGCCAAACTAGTGTTTTTTGCGGTGATCGCGGTACTGCAAGTACTGCTGCTGGGGATCATTGTCTTCGCATGGTTTGATCCCCCAGGAAACGTGCTAGGAATGTTGGGGACGCTTTGTTTGCTGGCCCTCGCCGGCTCCGCGCTGGGGCAATCCATTTCCGCATTGTCCAAGTCCGAGGAAACGGCAATCGCGGTGGTTCCGATGGCGGTGATCCCACAAATCATCTTGGGTGGTGTGGTGGCGTCGCTTTCAGGTGCGTCAGCGTGGTTTGGGAAAACGCTTGCGACGGTTTTTTGGGGCCAGCACTTGCTCATTCAGCGATTACCAGAAACAGAGCAAATTGAACGCGAGTTTCAACCGACTGATTTCGACGCCCTCTTGGTCGTCGGGATGCATATGACCGTGTTCCTGATTGCCGCCTGGATTGGCGTTCGGCGGACTGACCGTCACTCATGATCGCGGGTAGCCACGCTTCGGTAGGACGCGGCAACGAATTTGATTTTTCTCTGACAGCAATCTCCGCCAAGTGTTTCGGATTTCGTCGATCGTTCTCGCCGCTAGGGTTGTGAATGGTCTCCGGCGACTTCATTTTTGCTGCTGCCGACTCGTTCGATGTCGGCGATGTTTTGCAGCGTCGTTTCAGCGATGCACTGCAATGCT
>NZ_JBFHFD010000227.1:0-12369 GCF_041583735.1 Novipirellula sp. | reverse complement strand
TCGTCGATATGAATGTCGACACGTTGACCGTGCAACCTGGCGAAACAATCGACTTCATCGTAGATATCAACAAGGTGCTCAATAGCGATCAGTACCTCTGGGACATCACGCTCGAAGCATCGTCAGGCGAAAGTTGGAATGCCACGTCCGATTTTACGAAAGACACCGCCGAACAACTGGACGAACTCGAGCAGCTTGCTCAGGTATTGTTATGCACCAATGAATTTTCATTTGTGGATTAACTTGAGAACGGAAACACACTTTATCGAAACTGGAATTGGTGATGACCAACCCGAACATTAACCGCCGCGAATTGCTGTCGCGCTCCGCGCTTGGACTGGGATCACTGGCGCTGGCGGGCGTGCTGGGTGACGACCATTTGTTGGCATCCGAAACGGGCACGCCTGGGTCGCTGGCTGCGCGATCGCCTCATTTTCCTGGTCGTGCAAAGCGTGTTATTCACTTTTTTCTCAATGGGGGACCGTCACATGTCGATACGTTTGACCCGAAACCTGCGTTGGCGAAATACGCCGGTCAACCGCTCGCAAACACGCTGACGACCGAACGCAAAACCGGTGCCGCGTTTCCATCCCCCTTTTCGTTTAAACGATATGGAGAATCGGGGATCGAAGTGAGCGAATTGTTCTCGCGAACCGCGCAACACATTGATGATATCGCCGTCATCCGCTCGATGTACGCCCAGGTCCCCAATCATGAACCGTCGCTGATGCTGATGAATTGTGGCGACTCCGTTCAAACGCGACCCAGTATGGGATCGTGGCTGATGTATGGCCTGGGGACCGAAAACCAAAACCTACCCGGATTTATTTCGATGTGCCCCGGAGGTTTGCCCATCAAAGACAACGAGAACTGGCAGTCCGCGTTTCTGCCGGGCGCGTTTCAGGGTACCTACATCGATTCACAGCATCGTGAGTTTCGCAAGCTCATTGAAAACATTGAACATCCTCAGGTGTCAAACGATGTCCAGCGACGGCAATTGGATCTACTTCGCCGCTGGAACCACCAACACCTACAGCCGCGCCACGACGCTCAATTGCAAGCCAGGATTCAGTCGTATGAGCTGGCGTTTCGCATGCAGCAGGATGCCCGAGAAGCGTTTGAGCTGGCGGACGAACCGCAGCATATTTTGGATCTTTATGGCTCCGGCGTCCACGGGCGTCAAACGCTGATCGCGCGGCGATTGCTCGAACGCGGAGTGCGATATGTGCAGCTGTGGCACGGCGCGGGTCAACCTTGGGACAACCACGATAAGATTGAAGACAACCACCGCAAACTGGCGGGCGAGTTAGACCAGCCGATTGCGGCACTGCTTACCGATCTGAAACAGCGAGGCATGTTGGACGACACGCTGGTGTTGTGGGGCGGTGAATTTGGACGCACGCCGACGGTGGAACTGGGGGCCGGTGGCGCCTCGCTGCTAGGTCGTGACCACAATCACTGGGGATTCAGCGTCTGGATGGCTGGAGGTGGAATCAAAGGGGGAACGGTCTACGGCGCAACCGACGAATTCGGCTTCCGAGCGGAACAGAATCGCACCAGTGTGCATGATTTACATGCCACGATGCTGCATTGCTTGGGGCTCGATCACCAGCGTTTGACCTATCGTTACGCCGGCCGTGATTTTCGCTTGACCGATGTTCACGGCAACGTGATCCACGATATCTTGGCATGATTATCACAGCCCGAAGCAACGCGACTTTCACGCCGACGTGGCGCTGTCCAGCTAGAAGGTCGCCATCGCTGATGGGGGCTCAGCATCTTTCCCGCTTTTACAACGAGGAATCCATTGAAGCCGCTGAATTCGAATGACATCGGGCCAGTCCTCTGGTCCACGCCCGTCGCGGCCGCCAAATGGATCGCGGCGATTGCAGGATTGGTGATGTTGGCGTTTGGGATCTGGTGTGTTTGGGATCTGGAATCCAGCGGCACTATCTACGTTCGTCACGTGGGACGCCTGTCCGCTGGCAACTTTATCTGGGGTTACCGTTTTGTCATTGTGGTGCTGCTGGCGATGGCGGCTGGACTGACCTCGGCCTGGTACTGGTTTCCCAAAATCACCATCGGTGAAAACGGCATCAGACTGTCCGACGGACGCATCGTGTGGTGGTCCAGCGATCTTCGTTGCGAGCATGTCGATCCGGGGAAATGGACATTCCTGCAAGGCGATGAGCGAATCGAAATGGTCGTCTACGACGCGCTGAGCATCAAACGAATGGAGGCAGAACTTAAGCAACGAGGGATTACCAGTGTGACCGCGTCCCCTTCGGAACCGACTTCGTAAAGCATCGACACGGAAATTCACCCTGAGAGAATGATGGATCGGGATGGTGGATGGCACCAATCGGACGTTCCGTCGGTACAGACGCAGCTTTGAGTCCCGCTTGGGATTCGTACGAAATGCTCGGCGGTGCAGTTGGCGGCTAGCACCTTGGGGACGTCCCATTACAATTTTGCAAAAGGCAGCTTGCGTGGATCGATCTGTGTTCGAATCCGCTGAATCATTTCTGCCAGAACTTGACCATTGAATTTAAAGAGACTTGTGTGGACTTTCCGGTAATCGTGACAGCAATCTTCGCAGTATTTGTCATCTTCGGCGGAGTCATGGGCTATGTCAAAGCTCAAAGCAAGGCTTCTTTGATCGCAGGCAGCATCACCGGCGGACTCCTTCTGCTCTCGGCGTTTCTGATTGCCAAAGGCATCACTGCAGGAGCCATTCTAGGGATCGTTGTCTCGCTACTGCTGATTGGCCAGTTTGGCCCCTCGTTGCTGAAGAAGTTCAAGGTAATGCCAAACCTGCTGGTGGTCGTGCTGGGATTGATCACCGTCGGCACGCTCGCGTTCAGTTTCTTCCAATAGGGTTTGGGTTCTTCCGATAGGGTTTGGGAAATCAAGGCGGGTGGAAAGAACGATCCTAACACTGCCTGCGATCCAGTTGAACCAGATTTTACGTGATTTGATTTCCACCTTTCGTCCAACGTGTTTCGATTTGCCTAACACGTGGTATCGAAGCGTAGCGATGAAGAGTCACGCGATGCATCCGTTGCTCAGCGCCCAACGCTTAGATCCGCAATCAATTGATCTAGCTCACGAAATTTGGGTTGCGTTTGCGAAACATGAAAATTCTTCCCCCCTGCGTGTCGGATATTACCGGGACCGCCCAGCGGTGCCCAGGAATCAGGTTCCACTAATTGCATGACCGATTGGATGATCAACGAAGAGACCTGTGGTGAACCAAACGGAATCGTTACACGTCGTTGTTCGAGTTGCTGGTTCGCGTATTGCTTGGAAACCAATTCCAGGCCTTGCGGATTTTCCAGCCACTCACCACTGATCCGACTTGCCGCCAGATCAAGGGCATCCGCAACCGTAACGTTGGTAAGATTGACCGTGAATGCGGTGTTACGAGCAGCTGAATCCGCCACGCTGATGTTGCGTTTTAGTTGGTCTCCGAGCTGTTTCACAAACGCATCCAAGTTGCCACGCGTGTTCTGAACCGAGACGATCTGATTGTCGAGTGGATGGACGTAACGATGTGGGAGCGGACGGAGCTTGAGTTGCCGAGCGAGTTGGCGATGGATTTCCGGCGTTTGCCGAATCACCACAGCGCCAGGCAGGACAGCGATACTGCCGCTGCCACCCAACGATTCCCAACTGGAACGTTCGACCGCTTCTAGTTTTGCTCTCACTGCTGATACGTCGTTCCCGGGGATCGGAATTCGGTATGCGAAGGTTTCCATTTTACTACGCTTTTCTTTGGAAGCGACGACCAAAACCGTGCGGAGGCGATACCAGGTCAAATGGAGCGGCGCCAAGGCGGTATCCAATTGATCGGCCAGCGAGGGTGCATCCACGTCCGTGTTGATCACAAGACCGGGCGTTACACCGATTGCGTTCAGGCTGGAGATGTCAAAATAAACGGGCGTGCCCGTTCGGCTAAGAAAGTCAGACAACCTTTCTTTGGGCTTTCCCGCTATCGGCCCTCCACCTAATTTTGCCGTCAGCATCTGTTCCGCCGCCGCCGCAGAGGGTGTTGAAGGCGTCGCCGACAGTGCCTGCAAATAGTCTAGGTCAATCTTACTTAGTTTGGCTTTCGGAACGTTCACCAGCCTGCCATCGGTGGTTTTCAGGCTAACCGAGTTTTCGTCCTGAGAATTCAACACCGCGTCGACAGAAAACTTCCCCGTTGTGTCTTTCCATGTTCGCTGTTCCTGTGATGACACCGTGGATTGGCAAAACAGAGAGAAGCCAATCGCAAGGCATAGCATCGCCGCGTTACATCTTGAGCATTGCATTGATATGATTCCCATCAAGTCCTCAGCCGTTTGGGTGTGTACCTTCGAGTTTCCAATGACACAAACTCTGTTACGAAGAAAAGCAACGTTAGTTGCCCCAAGCTCTGGCGAGCGTAACCACGTCGCTGTTGAGCTAAAACTTTCTTAATCACACGGATAGCGGATTTCGCCTTTCTTGCCCGCCGCTGATTTTACGGGAGGTTGCAAACGTTTGCTACTTGCTCGATCAGAATTTTTGCAGTGTGGAAGCGGGTACGTCGCCGATGATCGGTCGCTAAGGATCGAACTGTTTTGCATGCCGCCGGTCAGTGGCGCGGCGTCACTTTGACGTCAAACTCACCCGGGAGCAGCGAAGTCCATCGGTGCACGATAGAATCTAGCAGTACGGCGAGCCGTGTTGCGTCCGCCGTGATCATGCCAGTAGCAACCGGGAGCGTCCGCAGTGAAACAGCACCATGCATTTATGCCCCAGGACCGGCGAGATTTTCTACGCGCAAGTGCCTGGGGCGCCGCCGCAACGGCAGTCGCTGGTATGGGGATGTCCCGTTTAGGTTCGGCCGAAACGCCTGAGGCTGCGGCGACCGCTTTGCTGCCGACCCGGCCTGCAAGCATTCAAGTGCTGATGCCGCGAGATCGAGTGCCGCTGTCGTTCATCATTGATGATTCGACGTGCCTGGTGAACATGGGACACTTCTGCACTCCGCAGTTTGCGACCGCCTTGCCAAACCGCACCGAGTATCAAAAACCGTGGAGATCATGGCCGCGTGAAATCCCCGACAGCTTTGTCCGCAAGTTTGGTCAGTGGTGTGCCGGCCAGGGGGTGAAAGGCAAGTACAGTATCGTCCCCAATCCCGCCTGCGTTGGCTGGCTTGACCGAGAATTGCCCGGTTGGTCGCGATCCGAATTGCAGTCCAGCCTAAAACTTGTCCGCGAATTGATGCTTCCCAATTGGGACATTCATCCCGAGATGATCACGCACACTCGTGTGATCGACTTGAAGACCGGCCGACCGATGCAGGAAATCAGCGCGGCGACGATGGAGAATTCGTATCCCCAGGAAAAGAAGAGCGTCGATGAATTGGCAGCCTACCTGGCCTATGCCCTTCGCCTTGTCAAGAACTGTGACCTTCCCTGCGAAGGAATCACCACTCCCGGTGGCTTTGGCAATTCGATGAAAGACGAACTGCCGATCGCGGTCGACCAAGCGGTTCGCGACGTCTACGGAATCGATCTGCCGCACTATTTCAAATACGTCATCTCTGGCGACCAGAGTACGGAACCCAAGCTCGAACATTTGCGCGGCGTGGGGACCGACGACGTGCGGTTAACGGTGAACGTGCCGGCGGGAACAGGCGATTGGTTTGGCGGTTGGCAAGGCGATTCCCTCTCGGAACCCGATCGCTACTGTAATGCCGCGGCGACCAGCGGCCGAATGGTCGAACTGATCGGGCGGCGGCAACCGGCGGTCATGATTTGTCACTGGCCAGGGATGTACAGCAACGGCAGCGAAGAAGGATTCCGTTCCTTCCAACGAGTCGTTGGGTCGTTGGCGTCTCGATTCGCCGACGACACGATCTGGATGAAGGTCAGCGAGATTGCCCGTTACTGGGCCGCCAAACAGCTGACGGCGATTAGCCGCGTGGGCAACCGCTTGACGCTGACGGCACCCTTTGCCGCAGAACGATTCACGTTGCAAATTGACGGCGGCTCGGGACCAGTGAGTCTCCAGCAGGGAAACGATCGCACGCAACTTCGCGAGGCGACTCATCGATCGACTTTGGATGCAGGGACATGGATCGCCAACGATCAAAAACTTGTCGCCTGTTTCGACTTGCCAAAGGGAACAAGCGAGCTCGTGTTGGCAGCGACTTCCTAGGGCCCGCTTCACCTGCCGATCGCCAACAACCTACAGCTTAGCCTGGTGCAGTCACCTCTCCACCGACGAAGTCGGGGGAGAGGTGGCAGATAACCATCGCAACCAAACATCGCGACCGCACCAAAGCTTTAGCAGTACGGGTGAAGCCCAACGATTGTTTTTCGATCCTATCCCGATAGGGATTGAAGACATTAGCCGTAGGTAAGCGAAACGCCACCTGCGGAATCGAGAGTGGAAAATCGATTTCGACCCTGGAGGGGCCGCAGCCCAGTTGCCTGTGACTCTTTCAGGATCAATCCCGAGGCAGGTATGGTTTTCCGGTGGTATTCGCTACGCTCAAACCACCGGCTAATTGCTAAAATCTTTATCGGGATGGGGCTAGAAAAGATATGCAGGATACAAGCGGTTGCGGTCGCTCTTCTAGACTAAGAAAACGATCGTCTTCCAAACCAAATGGAACGCTACGCAATGGACAGCTTCCTGACGTTGGCGTTCGAAGCCCATAGCGACGAGGAGAATCATCATCGCCGGTACGACACCGCGGTAGCTCGTGACCCTTTCGACCAATAACCTTGGCCGTCCGCTGTGTCAGAGCTTCAGTCGATGAAACCGGAGCACGCTCACTACCCATGGTTTCGATCGCTAACCTCGCTGGCATACCCCCCTTCTCCATCAATAATGATCCGGCGATCTAGACGGTCCAAACTTACTCGTTTGTTTTGCCGTTGGCTGAACTTCGGTCTTTTACTTTAGCGCCAACTTCAAAACTGACGGTTCTGAGAAGTCGAATCGCGGTATCGGCAGCTAGTTTTACAGAACCAACTACTTGGCTAGTGGGATCAATAGGGTTTTGCAAAAGTCCCCCCTTTTCTCTGCTTAGGATTTCGTACGGACAAGAGGTGGCGTTCGCGAAACAATCCCACCCCCTAGCTTGGTCATGTGTTAGCGACGGCATCACGGCACTCTTCGTTGCACAGGCGAGCGCGACACCTCCGCCGGGCACAAAGCCTTCGAGCATCGCCTGACGCACAGAAGCAAACGCATCCTGAACGAGACTGTAATTCAGCGCGCGCTCTGCGTTTGAAACACCACCAATGTCTAGATTAACAATTCTCCCAATCAATCTCGCCCTGCGTTCTTCCATGTTCTCGCGTCCGTAATTGGTGACCTCATACTCAGCCTCTCGCTGTAAAGCTTTCACTCGGCTTAGCATGCGTTTATCTTTACTCGCCCCACCTTCAATTGTAAGTGAGAAGTTTGATAGGACTGCACTGGATGCCTCTCCCAGAAATGTTTGAACCGATTCAGCAGCTCTCGAGCCAAGTTCTGACGAAAATTCATTTGCACCGGTTAGAACTGCAAGATCCCTCAATAAATCGTGCATTTTCTCGCCATAGCCGCCCATATGCAATGGTATCGCGACGACAGTTCCCTTCGAGCCATTTGCTCCACAGAATTCAGCAGTTAGGGATTCAATCTCCGGAGTCGCAATAATTATTGGGCGTTTGGTGGTGCCAGCGTATTCTAGCAGTCGCACAAGAACGTTTCGGGAGATACTTCGTTCGAGTGTCACAAAGAAAAGCGGCGTAGTAAGTTTACCGCTCTCATTTTTCTCGCTGAACCATTTAGGAATCTCGCGAACCGGAAACGTTGGATGTTCCTGAACTTTCAAATCAAATTCAACATCGGACACTGACTGCGATTCAACGAATCGCACCAAACCGTTGCCACCAGCTTTCTCGATCGCCTCGACCAAGATCGATGACATTCTAGAATCACCATTTGACGCCGTCATCGCAATAGCCTTCGTTTGATCTCGCGATTTAGCATCTTGCGACAGATTCCTAATTCCGAGAACAATTTGCTCGATCGCCAACTCGATTCCCCCACACAACTCACTCCGGCTTGCCCCTTGTTGAATCAAAGGAACTGCCTCGGTAACCGCTTTTGCTGCGATTAGCATTGCTGTCTTTCGACCATTTCCTGATCGGTCAGTTGCGTCGCGAGCGAGAGTGATGAATGTCTCAATGACCCGCTGTTGAACGGAGTTTTCAGCCGATAGTGACTCGACGATCCCCACTCCGTCCTTCATATGCTGAGCACGATTTAAGTCTGCTACTCCACGCAATCCCCCGACTGGACCAAAACTGCGGCCTACGACATCGGCAACCTTCTCAGCAACACTCTTGATTTGGATGAGCACTTCCAATTCGGATGACTCGGCGACGTCGAGGGTCCCTGGAAACGCGGTCGAAGCAAACGTCCCGCTTGGTTTGACAATAAAGCTGACCTCCTTGACTGACACGAACTGAGATGATGTATCCAACAATCTTACGTCGATAGCGATTGACTCTGCATCGACCGTTAAGATTTGGTATCCGTTTCGCCCCTGTGGCGGAAGATCTTTGCCGCCTGCACTTGGGCCACCTATAACTGCCAGAGGACCGCCGAGACGGTCGACACGATGAAACGTGCTTATGAATGACTCGTGCTGGTGGCCATGAAGAACTGCATTAAATCCAATCTCTTGAGCCCAAGCCAAAATAGTGGCAGTATCCAATGTCGCGCTATTGTGATTTCCTTCTGATGGAACTTCGTCACACCAATTCACGGGCAACAGATGATGGTGCAACACGAGCAGTTTAATCGCCGAATCGGTCGCTTCTGTCAGTACCTTCGACTTTGCATGAGCCAACTGCCTAAGACCGACAAAACCCTGCCCGCCATTTTCCTCTGACTCAACTAGGTTTGAGTCCAGACAAATCGCGTAAACATCACCGATTCGACATGCACGCAACTCAATTTCACTCGGTACACATTTATAGAATAATGACGCAAATGTTCGAAAATTTCCGTGACTTGGTTCCGCTGCATTCGTCGTCCAAGTAACGTCGTGGTTTCCGGGACATAACAGAACATCGCTTTTGGATAGATTCCAGGCGTTGACCAGTTGAACAAGAAAATCATTTGCCTTGTGAAACTCCGACTCTTGGCCGAAAGACACGAAATCGCCGCTGATGATCAAAAGATCAGGCTCCACTCTTAGGCTCTGAACATCGTCAACAAGCATTTGCAATAATGAACGCTGATGTTGAACACCGTTTGACGCATCTTGAAACTGATGCTGTGGTCCGAAATGAAGGTCGGTCAAGTGAACTATTTTGATTGGGCGTTGCATTCAATTCTTAGTCAGTTTTGAAGTAGATCCGCTGCAGTGCTTCGAGTTGCTCATTTCTGCAGTGAGTTTGGCAGACTCTAAGTGTATCGTTTCGAAGCGACACTACCACTATCCACAAATCCTTCGGTTGAGCGCGTGAAACTCAGAATTGGCCTCGTGTTCACCGCGAACGGACTCACTGCACCGCTGGTCGCCAGCGAGAAGAGCTTGAGTTCAACAAAACACACCTGATCAATTCATCGAGAATTGAGCCGGTCCAATCCCACGACATGCAAGAAGTGACGGGAGGCTATCTCCAGGGTCGGGCCATGTGCTCGGTATTCAGTCGTAGCAGCGCGTCACCTTGTACTGCTTGGGGAAAGAAAAGGTACGGGGACTCTTTTGCATGCTGCAGAAGGTAGTTTTGTGCTCCGCTTGCCGATACCGGGTACCGATTGAAGTGGAAAAAGATATACCTAATCAATTCACCGGGCAATGGATCAGCTCCAATCCCACGACATGCATGAAGTCACGTACATTGTGGGTTGCCAGCGGCGCTCCCAATACAACTGCCGTTGCGGCAATCCACGCGTCAACGAGCTGGATGACTCGATCCGCTTACTTGACGCCCGCCCTAAGCTGAGCCCAAGTGCGACAAAGGCGATCGGTCGCGATTTCCTTGGGCCTCGACCTTGAAATCGCCGTTCCCTCGGGCATGCTACCGAGTGATCAAAGATAAATCAGTTGACTCACGGTGTGATCCGAGGTCGAATTCACTTGGACCACCCGACTTTGCGGGCGTTCAAACGAGAGTTACCCGATAAGGCCACGATGAATTCCTTTTTTGCTAAACTTGTCCTCGCGACAACGCTTTTCATGTCCGGGTGCTCTTCGTTGATGATAAAACCTCCGACGTAACGATAGTCGGCGGTTTTGATTGACGGCCTTATTTCCGTTTAGAGTTTGCGGGCATAGGGCTTGCGTGACGTCGCCCCGTCGTTGCTTTCCACCCCCTGATGTACAATGCCAAGCCGATGAATGTCATCATCGCGGACAGCCAGAGAATTGCACGCGATTTGGCGGTGGCCGTGCGTCTGGACGCAGGATCACCCACTGCTGCCACCGCGTGAATTCAAACGTGATTCGACTGACAGACTTCTAAACTCAAACGCGAGCTGCAGATGATCGCACCTGTCCCTACTTCGCGGCATCACTTTCCGTACAAGAATGTTTTTCTCGGCTTTATACTCGTCATGCTGGTTGTCAACATCGCAATCTTGGTGACCGAGGGTGACTACGGTTACGATAAATACACGAGCATCGTCGTCACGCTGATGCTTCTTTTCAACCACGTTGCCTATCAATACAAACTGCCTGGATCATTTCGCCCCCTTGCTAAACTACTTGTCTGGACGTGGCTCAGCATTGGGTTGTCATACATCGGCACGGTTGTGCTCCGCTGACCATTCTCGCGTGCCACGTGATCGAACAACAATCGTCCGCCTGAGTTGACGTTAATCATTCGTCGACAAGTGACGACGTCTTTTGGACCGAAGACGCGGAACACTAATCGGCACTGATCCGCACTCATCGATTTGCGAAGATGAGTGGGAATTAGTGTTCAACATTGTCCTGCTTTCGATGAATTTAGCTGGTAGCTCGTTGGCCTATTTGATTCCATCAAACATCGACTTTCTGCCATTCCCATCGAATCTCACGGTTGGATTTGGGATACGGCCTAAGGACGGTCCGTAGCCGATTCGCCGCGTCTTCAATCTTTCTGTCGCACCAATCTTTCTGTCCTCACTTGCGGCGTCCTAAATACACCGAAGGACGTGAAAGGCGAGGGCGACTGCTGCGGAATGAACACTCCTGTAGTGTGCCGAACTCTCAGTGAATTTGGTTCGGCGATTGCTCGGACGATCGAGAGACAGAAAGATTGGTGCGACAGAAAAATGAGCCTGCCATGGCGCTTCGTAGTTGGGCCTGAACGCTCACGCCGTCTTCATCTTTTAACCGGTCATTTTCTAACCTTTCCCTTCTTCTCAGCCATAAGATGTCATCGCCGATTTGAATAACATCGCATTCCGGCTCTCCCATTTTCCTGCCCCTCCATCTTCCAGCCCAACCTCAGGTTGCCTGGAGTGCCCCCACCATCGCCTCGCGAGTTTGGTGCTGCAATGTCGATGGCGTCCAGATTCAGGATCGAGGAAGCAGGTGACAATCGCCATGTGGCGAGACAACCATTCGGTTCGTCACCTTTGAATTTTTCTGTCGCACCAATTTTCCTGTCCTCACTTGCGGCATCCTAAATACACCGAAGAACGTGAACGGCGAGGTCGGCTGTCGAGGAATAAACACTCCTGTAGCGTGCCGGACTCTCTGCGAATTCGGTTCGGCGATTGCTCGGACGATCGATAGACAGAAAGATTGGTGCGACAGAAAAATGAGCCTGCCATGGCGCTTCGTAGTTGGGCCTGAACGCTCACGCCGTCTTCATCTTTTAACCGGTCATTTTTTAACCTTTCGTTTCTTCTCAGGCGAAAGGCGTCATCGCCAGAACAAATGACATCGCATTCCGGCTCTCCCATTTTCCTGCCCCCTCCGTCTTCCTGCCCAACCCCTGGTTGCCTGGAGTGCAGCTGCCATCGCATCGCAAGTTTGCTGCTGCGACAACGATGGCGCCAAGATTCAGAACCGGGCAAGTAGGTGACAATCGCAAGGTGGCAAGACAACCGTTTGATTCGCCACTTTTAATCTTTCTGTCGCACCAATCTTTCTGTCCTCACTTGCGGCATCCTAAATACACCGAAGGACGTGAAAGGCGAGGGCGACTGCTGCGGAATGAACACTCCTGTAGTGTGCCGAACTCTCTGTGAATTTGGTTCGACGATTGCTCGGACGATCGATAGACAGAAAGATTGGTGCGACAGAAAAATGAGACAGCCACGGCGCTTCGCAGTTGGACCTGAACACTCGTGTCTTCTTCATTTTTTAACCGGTCATTTTTTAACCTTTCGCTT